>SHWX01000012.1 GCA_009693615.1 Chitinophagaceae bacterium
CAGGAACTTCAAAATGCTTCATGGGTAACTTTTATTGACTTATGGACACAAAAGTACATGGTTCGCTTCTTTTTACCCATTTTTCCCTCAAACATTGCCTATAAATCTAGGCTTTACTAGTATAGGCTACTTATCTTTGCGCCATGAATTACGTTTCTGTAGAAGGATTGACTAAAAGTTATGGCATTAACCCTTTATTTAAGGGCATTAATTTCAATATCAATGAAGGCGATAGTATTGCTTTAATTGCTAGAAATGGGGTGGGAAAGACCACTTTGTTAAGAATATTGGCAGGCAAAGAAGTGCCCGATGCCGGTACTGCCAAAATTCACAAGGATGTGCATTTGGTTTTATTTGAACAAGAACCTCAGTTTATAGAAACGGCTAGTATTACCCAAAATTTATTTAATCAGGACCATCCCGTGATGAAGGCCATTAGTAATTATGAAATGGCCATGGAGTCGGAGGATGAAAATTTGATTACCGATGCCATAATGGAAATGGAGGAAAGAAGCGCTTGGGATTTTGAGTCAAAAGTAAAAACCATTTTAACGCAGTTAAATATTAATCATTTAGAGCAGCCGGTTTCTAAATTAAGTGGGGGACAGCGTAAGCGTGTTTCTTTAGCTAAAACTTTAATACAAATTGGATTTGAGCCAAAGCATGTTTTATTATTAATGGACGAGCCTACCAACCATTTGGATTTAAACATGATTGAGTGGTTGGAGAATTATTTATTGCAAGAAAAAGTGACTTTATTATTAGTATCGCATGACCGTTATTTCTTAGAAGCGGTGACCGATCAAATTTGGGAGCTAGAAAGAGAAAATTTATATTCTTATAAAGGTGATTATGAAAATTATTTAGAAAAGAAAGCAGCCAGAATTGATTCTGAGCTAGCCAGTATTGATAAAGCAAAAAATACATTTAGAAAAGAACTTGAATGGATGCGGAAGCAGCCCAAGGCGAGAACGACTAAAAGTAAAAGCCGTCAAGATAATTTTTATGAAGTAGAAGCAAAAGCTAAACAGAAAATAGAAGAAACCAATTTGCAATTGGACATGAAGATGACAAGATTAGGGGGTAAAATTATTGAAGCTAAAAAAGTATACAAGTCCTATGGAGATTTAGTAGTCCTAAAAGGTTTTGATTATACATTTAGTAAAGGAGAGCGTATTGGCGTGGTGGGAAAAAACGGAGTAGGGAAGTCGACTTTTTTACAAATCCTACAAGGCATTACCCAGCCCGACAGCGGTAAAATTAATGTGGGCGAAACCATTGTCTTTGGGCATTTTTCTCAAGAGGGGCTGGTGTATAAAAAAGATATGCGGGTGATTGAGTTTTTGAAAACCTTTGCAGAAAACTTTCCTTTAGCCAGCGGTGGCTCATTAAGTGCAGCGCAATTTTTAGAATTATTTTTATTTACACCCGACAAACAATATACTTATTTAAGTGCCTTGAGTGGGGGTGAGAAAAAGCGATTACAATTACTTACTATATTATTTAAGAATCCGAATTTTCTAATATTAGATGAGCCTACCAACGATTTAGACCTGCCTACCTTGGCGGTCTTAGAGCAATTTTTAATTGATTTTGCTGGTTGTGTATTATTAGTGTCGCACGATAGATATTTTATGGATAAATTAGTGGACCACTTATTTATATTTGAGGGCGATGGTGTTATTAGAGATTATCCAGGTAATTATACACAGTTTAGAATTTTAGAAAAGACCAAGCAAAACTACGCAGCCTTAAGTTCTGATATTTCTAAGGCGCAAGATTTTTCAGTTCCAGCAAAAGAACAAACGACTGCAGTGCAAGCGCCTTCTGCTGCTATTAAAAAGCCTTCTGAGAAAATGACCTTCAAAGAAAAAAGTGAATTAGAAAGCTTAAATAAATTAATTCCTGAAATGGAAGAAAAGAAAAAGGAATTAACCGAAAAGTTAAATGATAGTAGTTTGGCCTATGATAAAATCATTGAATTGAGCGAAAAATTAGGCGCCTTGAATGCTCAATTAGAAGAAGCAGAATTAAGATGGTTAGTCTTAAATGAGAAGAATTATTAAAATAGTTTAATAAAAACACTGTTTGCGTCTAGTACCTAGGCCTCATTTTTGAGTTTTACTTCAATTATGAGGCCTAAGTTTTTGGGTATAACTATTTTTTCATAATAATTTGCTTGAAGAATAAAGTCGGTAAATATTTTACTTACTATTCTTCATTAAACTAACATTATTATGAAACCTATTGAACGTATTTCCGTGTACCTAAAATTCAAGAATATTAGCCCACATTCTTTTGAACGTAAAGTGGGTCTCTCCAATGGTTATTTTGCTAAGCAACTTCGTAACCTAGGGTCTATTGGCTCAGACATTTTAATTAGAATTGATGAGCTCTATGCCGATTTAGATATTCTTTGGGTACTTACAGGCCAAAGACAAATGATCAACGGCTCCAATGATCCAACGAGCGAATTGGGCAGTATGAAAATGGATGAATTCATTTCTAAATATGAATCAGAGAATAGAAAGATTAAAGTATTGGAATCGGATGTTGAAAAATTACAAGTAGTGCTGAATGATAAAGACAAAATTATATCACTATATGAAGTAATTGCTAGTAATAAAATAAATTCGGCACCTCCTGAAAATAATTATCAAGTGATGCCGAATTTTAATCAAGTAATGCCGAATCAATAATATTATTTAAGCATAAGAAGCGACTGGTTCACAAGTACAAACCAGATTTCTATCTCCATGCGTATTGTTGACTCTTGCCACTGTAGGCCAGAATTTATTTTGTTGTACATAATATAATGGGAAGGCAGCTTCTTGTCTTGTATAAGCATGCTTCCATTCATCTGCACAAATTACTTTCAGTGTATGCGGTGCATTTTTCAAAGGGTTATCTAATTTATCTGATACCCCTTTTTCAATGGCTATAATTTCATCATGTATAGATATTAAGGCGTCGCAGAAACGATCTAATTCTGCTTTATCCTCACTTTCAGTAGGCTCAATCATAATAGTACCTGCTACTGGAAAGCTCATTGTAGGTGCATGAAAGCCATAATCAATCAAACGCTTAGCTACATCCTCTGCTTCAATACCCGCGCTAGCTTTAAAAGGTCGAAGGTCAATGATAAATTCATGCGCACAGGTTCCATTTTTTCCAGCGTATAGAATGGTATATTTTTTCTCTAAACGAGACTTCATATAATTCGCATTTAAAATAGCATAGGCAGTGGCTAATTGTAAACCCGTGGCGCCTAACATTTTAATGTAGGCGTAGCTAATTAATAAAATACTTGCCGATCCCATGGGGGCTGCACTTACTGCGCCAATTTTATTTTTATTAAATATATGACCTGGCAAGAATGGAGCTAATTTATCATTTACACAAATAGGGCCCATGCCTGGTCCGCCACCACCATGTGGTATAGCGAATGTTTTATGTAAGTTTAAATGGCAAACATCGGCACCAATAGCTCCTGGACTAGTTAAACCCACTTGTGCGTTCATATTCGCACCATCCATGTATACGAGACCTCCCAACTGGTGAATGCTTGCACAAATATCAATGATAGTTTCTTCAAATACACCATGGGTGGAAGGATAAGTAATCATGAGTCCACCTAGTTTGTCTTTATGTAAGTTTGCTTTTTCTTTTAAATCATTTACATCAATATCACCTGCTGCATCACAAGCCACTACAATAACTTTAAAGCCAGCCATTACAGCACTAGCAGGGTTGGTGCCATGTGCACTAATAGGAATTAATACAATATTTCTGTGGGCTTGCTTATGATGTTCGTGGTAGGCACGAATAGTTAATAAACCTGCGTATTCACCTTGTGCACCACTATTAGGTTGTAAACTACATGCAGTGAAGCCGGTAGTTTCACATAAATATTTACTTAATTCTGCAGCCATTTCTTGATAGCCTAAAGTTTGACTATTGGGTGCAAAAGGATGCATAGTACTAAATGCAGGCCAGCTTACTGGAATCATTTCAGTAGCCGCATTTAATTTCATGGTACAACTTCCTAGGCTAATCATACTTGTATTTAAAGACAAATCTTTATTTTCCAATTGTTTGATATAGCGCATCATTTGTGTTTCACTATGATGTGTATTAAATACTGGATGTTGTAAGTAAGAAGAGGTACGAAGAAGTGAAGCAGGTATAGAAGCTGCGCTCGCTGCCTTGCCACTTGCTTTTTTGCCAGTTATTTTTTCAAATAAGGCAACTACTTTTTCTATATCGGTTAAAGAAATGGTTTCGTCAATAGTAATGGTAATTGTATTATCGTTTTTACCATCATTGAAATAACGGAAATTTATGTGAGCAGCTAAAGCTTCTTTTTGTAAAGCAGCTATATCAAATCCAGTAAAATGTAAAGTATCGAAATAAAATTTATTGGCTTGAGTGATGCCTAAGCTATTTAATTGAGCTTCTAAATTTTGCGCTAAGCCATGAATTTTTAGAGCAATTTTTTTCACACCCGCCGGACCATGATAAACAGTATACATTACAGCCATATTCGCAAGTAGGGCTTGTGCAGTACAAATATTGGAAGTCGCTTTTTCTCTTTTGATATGTTGCTCTCTTGTTTGAAGTGCCATTCTTAAAGCTCTATTGCCTTGGGCATCAATACTTACGCCAATTAATCTTCCGGGCATACCTCTTTTAAATTCATCCTTAGTTGCAAAATAAGCTGCATGTGGTCCGCCAAATCCCATGGGTACTCCAAAGCGCTGTGTATTACCCACCGCTACATCTGCATTTAATTCACCTGGGCTTTTTAATAAAGTAAGCGACATAATATCGGCTACCAATATAACTAAGCCACCTGCTTGATGTACTTGATCAATAAAACTAGTGTAGTCTTCAATACTTCCAGTGTTATTTGGATATTGTAAAATAGCACCAAAATAACTGTTATCAATTTTTGCGTTTTGATAATTACCTTCTTCAATTTGAATATGAATAGGAGCAGCTCTTGTTACTAATACAGCCTTAGTTTGTGGGAAAATTGCACTGTCTACAAAAAACTTAGGCTGTGTGACTGTATCTGTTTTGTTCACATGATTAAAAATCATGGCCATGGCTTCAGCAGCAGCAGTGGCTTCGTCTAATAAAGATGCATTGGCAATAGGAAGTCCGGTTAAATCACAAACCATGGTTTGAAAATTCAATAAACTTTCTAAACGGCCTTGTGCAATTTCTGCTTGGTAGGGGGTATACTGCGTATACCAACCTGGGTTTTCAAAAATATTTCTAAGTATGACTGTAGGGGTAATAGTGCCGTAATAACCTTGTCCAATAAAATTGGTGGCTACAATATTTTTCTCTCCTATTTTTTTTAAGGATTGCAACATTTCAAATTCAGAAAGTCCTTCTGGAATTTGCATTGGTTTTTTAGAACGTATAGTACTTGGAATTGTTTTTTCAATTAATTCATCCACCGATTTTATGCCAATTGCGGCTAACATTTTTTCAGTGTCTTGGGTATTAGGACCAATATGTCTTTTGATAAATTCTGCTCCGTTGGTATTGAGTTGCAACATAAATAAGATGGTTTAAAAATGGATACAAAGATACAAAAAAACCACCCCTTTTAGCTGCTGTTTTTTGGTCTATGGGGAAAGCTTGTGGATGATTGCTAAATAGTTTATATTTGACCTTATATTATGAGCCTATCTATTGAACAATTGTTTGAAATGCCTGCCCCGGAAACACTTAAAAAATTCCAAAATTTTTTAAAAAGGGTAGATAAACGCAAAATACTTAAACAATTGCCCGACTTACATGAAGCCGCCTTTGAAAAAGTAAACTGCTTGGACTGTGCTCGTTGCTGTAAAAATTATTCCCCAAGGTTTAAAATGCCCGATATTAAAAGAGTTAGTAAGTACTTAAGAATAAAAGAAACAATCTTTATTGATACTTATTTAGCCATGGATCAGGAAGGAGATTATGTGGCCAATACCAAGCCATGTCCTTTTTTAGGTAGGGATAATGCTTGTAGTATTTATGAACATCGCCCTTCAGACTGTCAAAGATTTCCTTACACCGACGAAGATGTATTTTTTAAGCGTCCTGTTATTACCATGAAGAATGCTGAATTTTGTCCGATTGTGCATGATGTCATGCATGGACTTTTAACCGCGCCTTAGTTTTTTAAAACTAATTCTCTTTAAAAAATTAGTACTCCATTTTTCTTAAAGTAGGTGCCTTGAACCAAGTAGTCACCACTACTAATATAGTCATGGTTCCTCCAAACACAACAGAAGGTATTACGCCTAATAATTTAGCAGCCACGCCACTTTCAAATTGTCCAAATTCGTTACTACTATTGATGAACATGGAGTTCACGCTCATTACCCTTCCGCGCATATGATCGGGTGTTTTTAATTGTACAATGGTACCTCTTACAATCATGCTGAAACCATCTAAAATGCCACTTAATAATAATGCTGCAAAAGACAACCAAAATAATTTAGAGAGTGCAAATACAATAATGCATAGGCCAAATCCGCCCACTGCAATTAATAATTTTTTTCCTTGGCCTGCAGAAACAGGAAATAGCGTTATAATAAATATAATTAAGATAGCGCCTATATCGGAGGCCGCATTTAACCAACCAAATCCAATGGGGCCTACTTTTAATATATCTACTGCATAAACGGGAATCATGGCTACAGCACCTCCAAATAAAACGGCAAATAAATCTAAAGAAAGTGCACCTAATAATTCTTTGGTATTATATACATAACGCAAACCTTCTTTTACACTTTCTAATGTATTTTGATTGACTACTAAATCGGCGTGCGGTGGCTTCGCAGTTATTTTTGCAATAAAAAAATAACCAATAGTCACTAAACTTACCACTGTAATTAAAGCACCCGTATGACCATAGCCTGCAATAATAAAGCCAACAATAGCATGTCCTAAAATGGAAGCGGTTAACCAAATGCCCTGGCTCCAAGTGGTGGCGTTTTGTAATAAATCCTTAGGAATAATACCCCCCACAATGGTACCAAAGCTTGGTCCGGTAAAGGATCTGATAATACCTGTACAAAAAACAACAAAGTAAATACATATAGCAATAATAAGTGTAAGGTTTGCAGCAAATGCATTGGCGTGATTGGCTTTGTCATTATAAATAGATAAACCCAATAAAATAATAGCGCAAATCCAATATAAACTCACCCCCCTTAAAAGTAATTTTCTTTTTTCACTTATATCTATCACATGACCTGCATAGAGTGCTAAGGAAACTGCAGGAATGACTTCTGCAAGACCAATAAGGCCAATGGCAAAAGGCTCGTTGGTTAATTCGTAAATCCACCAGCCTACTAAAGTGCCCATCATTCTAAGACCCATAATAAATAAAAAACGACCTAACATTAAATTTCTAAATTCAACCACTTTTAAGGAAGCAAAAGGGCTCATCTTAGGGGTACTATTTATTTCCATTACACGAAGTTAGGGTAAAGTAAAATAATGCTGTCCTTGTTCTAGTTCCTTATCAAGGGCATCGGTGATTACTTTTAAATGGGCTTCATTGTAAATAAAATCGGCATTGGAGGCGTCGATATAAATAGTTTTTATTTGATGCTGTTTGATATAGCTAGTATAGGTCTCTTGAATTCTAAATAAATAATCATCTGGTATAGCTTGCTCAAATTTTCTATTTCTTTTTTTAATATTCCCTTGCAATGTATTAACGGGTGCGTGTAAATAAATGAGAATATCAGGACTTGTCAATTGTTGAGAAAATACATCAAACATTTTTTGGTATAATCTGTATTCTTTGTCAGGCAAATTTACTTTAGCAAACAATAAACATTTAGTAAATAAATAATCTGAAACAATGAGCTCTTGGAATAAATCATTTTTTTTAATGAGTTCCTGCTGTTGTTTAAAACGTTCTGCTAAAAAAAATAGTTCTAAAGGGAAGGCGTATTGCTTTGGGTTTTCGTAAAACTTAGTAAGAAAAGGGTTTTCTGCAAACTCCTCTAATACCAATTTGGCATTATAATGCTTAGAGAGTAGTTGGGATAAGGTGGTTTTGCCTACTCCAATATTTCCTTCAATGGCAATATAACGATGATTCATAATGTCTAAAATAATATCTAAAATGCTGGTGCCAAATATAGCAAGCAGTCGCTTTATTCACTGCTTTTTTTATACACAACCGATGAATCCCCACATTCTTTTAACAAAACATCATTGGTTTTTAGCAAAATAGGGTGCGTATAGTCAGGCGCAATTTCTGTTAAGGGCATTAGCACAAATTTTCTTTGCGCCATACTTGGATGTGGAATAGTTAAAGTAGATGAGTTAATTATCTCATCATTATAGTAAATAATATCAATATCTATAATTCTTGGTCCCAATGGAATTTCTCTTTTTCTACCTAAGGCTAATTCTATTTTTAAAATGGCGTCCATTAATGCATCAGCTTCTAAATGGGTTTCAATGACTAAGGCTTGATTTAAAAAAGCGTTTTGTTCTTTATATCCCCAAGCCTCTGTTTCATAGATAGAAGAAGCAGATATTATGTGACCACATTCTATATTTATGCTGTTTCTAGCAGCAGCTAAGTTTGCCATTCGGTCGCCCATATTACCACCTATCAAAAGAGATACAATATTCATAAGAAGGATTATAAAAGTAGCCCAAATATCCATAATTTTACAGCGCTTCCCTATTTTAAATGATTCTATTTTTATACAATTCTCATGAAACAGTTTTTTAAAACCTTTTTTGCTTCCTTATTAGCACTTATTATTTTTAGTTTAATAGGTATTGTACTATTAGTATCCATTGCTGCTGGTTTTTCAAATGAAGAACAAAAAGTCACAGCGACTAATTCCGTATTAGTAATTGATATAGCAGAAAATTTTGAAGAGCAAACCAAGTCTGATCCTTTTTCTGAAATTATGAGACAAAAAAATGGTAAGTCACCAAGCTTAACGCAGTTAATTGGATTAATTCAACATGCTAAAAAGGATACAGCCATTAAAGGCATATATATTAAGTGTGGGCAAAATCCAAATGGGTATGCTTCTTCTGAAGAAATAAGAACGGCCTTACTTGATTTTAGAAATTCTAATAAATTTATTATTGCCTACGGAGAAACCATTTCACAAAAGGGTTATTGGATAGCGAATGTGGCCAATCAAATTTATACACATCCGCAAGGGGGATTAGAATTTGCTGGATTTTCTTATGAGTCCCTATTTTTAAAAGGTTTATTGGATAAATTAGAAATTAAGCCTCAGGTATTTTATGCAGGTAAATTTAAAAGTGCTACAGAGCCTTTCAGGTATGCACAAATGTCGGATGCGAATAAATTACAAACTTCTGTTTGGTTAAATGCGCTCTATACAAGTTTTATACAAAGCGTAGCCGATACAAGAGGTATTGAAGTAGCTACTTTAAAAGCAATGGCTAATGAGGGTAAAATACAATCAGCGAATGACGCGCTACAAAATAATTTAGTAGATGGATTATTATATGATGATCAAGTCAAAAAATTAATTGCTAAAAAAATACGTGTTACTAAATCAGAAGATATTTCTTTTGTTACTATCAATGATTATTCGGCTACAGTAGCTTTAAGAGGTTCTGGCAGCGGTAAAATTGCCATTATTTATGCCGATGGAGATATTGAAATGGGTAAAGGAAGTAACGATGCTATTGCCAGCGATGATTATAGAACTTTATTGCAAGAAATAAAAAATGATAAATCAATAGATGCGGTGGTACTAAGGGTAAATTCTCCCGGAGGTAGCGCACTTGCAAGTGATATTATTTGGAGAGAAATTGAATTATTAAAAAAAGAAAAACCAGTAGTAGTTAGTATGGGGAATTATGCAGCATCAGGTGGCTATTATATTGCCTGTGGCGCCGATTCAATACTTGCTGATGCCAATACCATTACAGGTTCTATTGGTGTATTTTCTGTAATACCGAATATAGAAGGCTTTATGAAAAATAAACTAGGTATCACTTTTGATAGAGTGAAAACTGGTCAATATGCCGATCTTCCTTCTGCAACTAGAACCATGAATGCCACTGAGCAAAGATTTATGCAATCAGGTGTGGATAGTGTGTATCATACTTTCACCTCTCGTGTGGCAAAAGGTCGTAAAAAAACTATTGAATATATCGACTCTATCGCACAAGGCCGCGTATGGATTGGAGCTGATGCGGTGAAAGTAGGTCTTGTAGATAAAATTGGAAATTTAAATGATGCCCTTGCCACAGCTGCTAGAATGGCAAAATTAAAAGGCTATAGTACAAAGTCCTATCCTGAATCAAAATCATTTATAGAAGAGCTTATTAGCGGTTATGAAGACAATATCAAAACCAAGGCAATCAAGGAAGAAATAGGAGAAGCGCAGTGGCAGGTTTTACAGCAAGTAAAAAAGGTAAAACAAATCATGGGTCAAACGCAAGCGCGATTGCCTATCTTTGAGGTGAATCATCCTTAGTTCTATGCGTCCATATAGTCAAATAACAGCCATGTTAGCCATTACCAAGGCTAGCCTGCGCTCTATTTTTAGAAGTCCTTCAGCGGTTATTTTTAGCATTGCCTTTCCACTTATTTTTATTTTAGTATTTGGCTTTTTAAGCAGTGGTGGAAATATTAATGTAAATGTGGCCATGGATACGAAGTCCGATACCTTGAATCCTGTTTACTCAGCTATTAAACAAATTCCTGGCTTTAAATTTTTAAAGGACGATACCAATAAAATTAAAAGTGAATTAGCAAAGGGTCGTTTGACGGCATTAATTTCAATTCAGAAAACGAATAATATCAACGCTCCTTATATTATTAATTTAACAAGTTCTGAAGCAGCGAATCCTCAAAATGTTCAATTGGTAAAGTCTATACTAAATGCGGTCATTAGCAAATTAAATCAAGAAAATTTTTCAGGCACACCTACTATGGCAGTGGTGAATAATAATGTGGAGCAAGTGCCAGGACGTATTTATAGAACCATTGATTTTGTTTTACCCGGTCAACTAGGTTTTTCTTTATTAAGTGCCGGTGTATTTGGTGTGGCCTTTTTGTTTTTCAATTTAAGACAACAACTTGTTTTAAAAAGATTTTATGCGACACCCATAAGAAGGCTGTATATAATTTTAGGAGAAGCCTTAAGTCGTGTACTTTTTCAATTAATTACAGCTGTTATTATTATAGGTATTGGCTATTTTGCTTTTAAATTTACTTTAGTGCATGGCTGGATAACCTTTGCTAGTATTATGGTATTAAGCTTTATAGCCCTAATATTATTTATGGGTTTTGGATTTATTGTAAGCGGAGTGGCTAAAAATGAAAGTAGTATTCCGCCCTTTGCTAATTTAATTACACTGCCTCAGTTTTTATTAGCAGGCACCTTTTTCTCTATCGATAATTTCCCTACTTGGATGCAGCCTTTTTGTAGAATATTACCCTTGACCCATTTTAACAATGCCATGCGTAATATTTCATTTGAAGGAGCAAGCTTAATTTCGGTATGGCCCGACATTTCATTTTTACTAATCTGGATTATCGTAGTGTATGCCATTGCTTTTAAAATATTTAAATGGGAATAATGAAGTATGTTAAACTAATTATTATAAGTGTTTTTTTTTTAAGTTTACTTGTTACGGGTATTTCATTGTTGTTCCCATCAAAAGTAATTGCTTCAAGAGCCATTGAAGTAAATACAAGCGCCGATAAAATTGCTTATTTCACTTCCGATCTAAGCCATTGGAACCAGTGGATGAGTGATTGGAAAGAAAATAAAGTGGTATTGGAAAATAATACTGCACATATAGGTACACAAAGGGTACGCTTTTTAGATAAGACCGCTACCAAAGTGAATTATGAATGGATAGCCACAGGCCAAAAACCTTATTTGGTAACATTTGAGTGGACACTTTTAAAAGACAGTACTTATGTAATTCATTGGTCCTTTGAACAAAATGTGAAATGGTATCCTTGGGAGAAATTCCAAACTTTATTAAATGATAAACTGCTGGGTGCTAAAATGGAAATTGAATTACAGCATTTACAAGAAGCCATAAATTCCAAATCGATTAATGAATAATATAAGGTTCAGAAAAACTTACATTACCTGTCGTTTTTTTCAAAGCCTATTTTATTTAGTCTTGTCACTTTCTATTAAATATTGAATATTTCTTTTAATTCCTTTTAATTTGGATCTCAGTAATGGAGATTTTGAAAACCTTTCCTTGAATGTAGTTTCTTCTATTTGAAGCCAGTCCTCCTTATTTAAAGCAAGTAGCCCATTGAGTGGTTTAAATGCTTCTTCGGTATGTGCTTTGCTAAATCTATTCCAAGGGCATACGTCTTGGCATATATCACAACCAAAAGCCCAGTCATTATACTTTCTATTCGTATTAATTTCAGCTGTTTTTAATTCAATGGTAAAATAACTAATGCAATGATTGGCTTCAATAGTTTTATTGGGAAGGATAGCTTGTGTAGGACAGGCGTCAATACATTTAGTGCAAGTACCGCAATAATCTTTTGCAATGGGTTGGTCATACACTAAAGGAAGATCCACAATTAAAGTGGCAATAAAAAAGAAAGAACCTGCTTTGGTTTGAATTAAATTTCCATTTTTACCAATCCATCCTGCACCTGCTAACTTTGCCCATGTTCTTTCTAAAACAGGCGCAGAGTCTACAAATCCTCTTCCTTCAATAGGGCCTATTTTTTTTCTATAGACATCGAGTAAATTAAATAATTGGGTTCTAATAACTTCATGATAATCTTCTCCCCAAGCGTACTTTGCAATTTTAGCATCTTGCTTATTCGCTTCATTAATGGAATGTTCTTCAGGGTAATAATTTTTTAAAAAGGTAATCACCGATTTTGCACCCGGCACTAATTTTCTAGGATCAATTCTTAAATCAAAATTATTTTCCATGTACCTCATGTCTCCATGGAAACCTTTTTGAAGCCATGCTTCTAAGAACTTTGCATCTTCGGACAGTTCTTTGGCAGCAGCAATGCCACAAAAATTAAAACCCATTTTAAGCGCTTCGGATTTAATGAATTCGGTATTTGAAAATTCGTTCAAAGCAATTCGTTCAATTTTTGTAAAATAAAATTTAACTATGTAAAAATAGCAGAAAAACCTTGCCAAACTAGATATTAAGATAACTTAAACTTTATATGCTCCTTTTTGTAATATTGCCTACTACTTGTATATTTGAAGGGTAGTATATACTTCACTATCTAAGAACAATGGCAAATCCCAAAAAAGCAGCAGTTGGTTTTATATTTATCACCGTTTTAATTGATATCATTGGATTTGGTATTATTATACCCGTATTGCCTCAATTATTGCAGCAGTTATTGCATGTAACGGATCGAACGGATATTAGTGCTATTTCAAAACCTGCTATATTTCTTACTTTGATATATGGGCTCATGCAATTTATTTTTGCGCCCATATTAGGAAGTTTGAGTGATCGATATGGCCGCAGACCGGTGTTACTTTTTTCCTTGCTTGGGTTTGGTTTAGATTACATTTTTTTAGCTTTTGCGCCAACCATTGGGTGGTTATTTTTAGGAAGAATGATTTCAGGAATTACGGGAGCTAGTATTACTACTGCTACCGCCTATATGGCCGATATTAGTAATGAAAAAAACAGGGCACAAAATTTTGGGATGATTGGAGCTGCTTTTGGTCTTGGTTTTATTATCGGTCCTATGTTGGGAGGTTTGCTAGGGGAGTTGGGTACAAGAATTCCATTTTTAGTAGCTGCTGGATTGGCCTTGGTAAATGCTTTATATGGTTATTTTGTTTTGCCAGAATCCTTAGATATGGAGCATCGTCGCATATTTGATTTTAAAAGAGCCAACCCTGTTTCTTCATTATTAAAATTTAAAAAATATCCAGCATTACTTGGATTAGTTTTCTCACTACTATTAATTTATTTAGCTGCACATGCTGTGCAAAGTAATTGGAGCTTTGCCAATATTAATAAATTTGGATGGACACCCAAGATGATCGGTATTTCATTGGCTGTGGTGGGGGTATTGATTAGTTTGGTGCAAGGCTTACTCATTAGAGTCGTAAATCCTATATTAGGAAATGAAAAAAGTGTCTATATTGGAATTGCAATGTATGCCCTCGGATTAACTTTATTTGCTTTTGCAACACAGGGATGGATGATGTTTTTATTTTTAGTGCCTTATTGTTTAGGAGGTATTTCTGGACCCGCATTACAAGCCATCATTTCCAGCCATGTTCCTAAAAATGAACAAGGAGAATTGCAAGGTTCCTTAACGGGATTACAAAGTTTAACTACTATAATTGGCCCACCCATTATGATTGGACTTACTGCTTATTTTTCTATTAAGAACGATCCTAATCATTTCTATTTCCCAGGTGCTGCTTTTTTATTAGGGGCATTATTTATGCTTTTAAGTGCCATTATTGCTTATTGGGTATTAAAACATGATACAAGCCCATCAAAGGCCTAGAATCTTGCCTTATAATCCCTTACTGTCGTTATATTTGTGGCTAAAATATAACGTATATGTCGACGCCCTTAATGGCTCAATTAGAAGAGACTTCCGCTTTCATTCAATCTAAAATTAAATCAACTGCGCAAACGGCTATTATACTCGGCAGCGGCCTTGGCAATTTAGCCACTCAAATTAAGGTTGACTTTGAAATTCAATACACTGAAATTCCACATTTTCCTATAAGTACGGTGGAAGGGCATAAGGGCAGATTAATTCTTGGCACTTTAAATGGTGTAAAAGTTTGGGTGATGGAAGGTCGTTTTCATTTTTATGAAGGCTATTCTCCAGAGCAGGTTGCGTATCCGGTACGTGTATTAAAATTATTAGGAGTGGTGAATTTAATTTTATCCAATGCGGCAGGCGGAGTGAATCCAAATTTTGAAGTAGGCGATTTAATGATCATAAAAGATCATATTAGTTTGTTCTCCATAAATCCATTAATTGGAAAAAATGAATCTACATTGGGTACAAGATTTCCAGACATGAGCCAGCCCTATGCATTAGATTTTATAGAAAAAGCAAAAGCCATTGCAAATAAGCATCAAATAAAAGTACATGAAGGAGTTTATGTGGGTGTGACTGGTCCCACTTTTGAAACACGTGCAGAATATAAATTAATTAAGGCGGTAGGGGGCGATGTGGTAGGAATGAGTACGGTGCAAGAAAATATTGCGGCAGTGCATTGTGGTATGAAAGTATTTGCCATTAGTGTAGTAACCGATTTAGGCATTAGAGAAGACAACAATACCATTACTCATGAGGAAGTCTTAGAAGCCGCGAATGCAGCAGAACCTAAGTTAACCTTAATTATAAGCGATTTAGTAAAACAAATTTCCTAATTTAATTTTACGCATGTTCATTTTTAAGCGCATCTTATTTTTATTGGTTCTATTGATTTTGCTTCAACTAGAAGCAAGCGCGCAAAAATTTGGCAATGCCCTTAGACCCATTGGAAAGAGCAATGCAAATGGAGAAAGTAAAGATTCCTTACAAAGAAGAGACCAGAACGCCGATTCAATTACACTATTTTATAAGCTCTATAATAATAATGAGATTCGAAAACTAGATTCAAGTATTAACGATTTTTTTGTGCACTATCCTTTGCCTTATACTAATTATAACCTTGGTAACTTAGGAACAGCCTCTAAGTCTTATCTATTTTCAATGCAGAAAAAAGGAGGTTTTGACGCAGGCTTTCATGCTTATGACGCTTACAATTATACTTTAGCGGCCACGCCTTTTTATCAAACGACCAGACCCTTTACTGAATTGGGGTATTTATTGGGAGGTAAGGGTGAACAATTGATTGAAGTGAAACATACACAAAATAAAACGCAACAATTAAATTTTTCTTTTGAATATCGATTTAGTAATTCGCCAGGCAATGTAAAAAATCAAAATGCAAATTTGAATAATATGCGTATTACAGCACATTTTCAATCGAAAAGAAAAAGATATGAATCCTACTTTGTAATGCTTACCAATAAAGCGGCTTCTTCTGAAAATGGTGGACTAGTGAAAGCTTCTTTATTAGATAGTTTAGCACTAAATAACCCTTATGAGCTAGAAACGAGACTGGGTGTAAGTGGGGCTTCTTTTCGTAATCCTTTTAACACTACCATTGCCACTGGATCAACTTATAAGAATAATACCTATTTATGGCGTCAAACCTATGACCTTGGTCAAAAAGATTCTATCGTAAAAGATACAGTGGTGATATATTTATTTTATCCAAGACTGAGGTTTCAAAACGAGGTTAAATTAGAGTCGAATCAATTCGTATTTGAAGATAGGGCACCTAATGAATTAAACTATTTGCAATATTTTAATTATCAATCTAAATCTAACTCTAATTACAAGTTTGTCGATAATTGGAACCTTGTCACCAACGATTTTAGTTTAATTAGCTATCCTCAAAAAAACAATTCTAATCAATTTTTACAAGTGGGTTCTGGCTATTCGCATTTAGCCACTACTTTATCGAATTTGCAATCTTGGTCTGATTATGATTTATATGGGTTTGGCGTCTATAAAAATAAAACGAGAAATCAGTTATGGGACTTACTTGCATCAGGTAAATTATATTTGAATGGTTACCATGCAGGCGACTATGATGCTCAATTTTACTTATCTAGAATATTAAACTCCAAAGGAACCTATTTAAAAATAGCTTTTCAAAATAGTAATCGAACGCCTTCCACTAATTATTTAGGTCTTACGCAGTTTCCTATAAATGCTTTAAAGGGCATTAAGAAGGAAAATACAATAGACATGAATGGAGAGTTGGGAAATGCTGCAAAGGGTTTTAGGGTTTCTTTTAACTATCAGTTAATTAATAATTATAACTATTTCTCATCGGGCTTTCAGGCAGCTGTATACACAAAACCTATAAGCTATATTAGCACTTTACTTTCGAATAAAATTAAAATTAGCAAGCATTGGAATTGGTATAATGAAACGACAGTGCAAGTAGTAGATAAATCGGCGCCGATAAATATTCCATTCATTTTATCTAGACAAAGATTGGCCTTTGAAGGTAATTTTTATAAAAACTTGAATTTATCTACTGGACTAGAGATGATTTATCATACCGACTTTAAAGCAGATGACTATATGCCTTTAACCGGACAGTTTTTTGTTCAAAATAGTTATATGCTTCAAAATAGGCCTACAGCTAATGCTTTTTTACATTTTATGATTAAACGCTTTAAAGGGTATATTAGACTAGAGAACCTTAATACTTTAATTCCTACAAGTAATTCATTAGGAAATACTTATAATTTCACTGCTAAAAATTATCCAGGCACAGGTACTTGGTTCAGGGTGGGCATTTGGTGGAATTTCATTAATTAATTTTTTTACAAGAATTTTATGGGGTATTCAATTAAGACTGTATCTTTCGAGTAATTAAAGGGCTAATTAAAAGGGTATTTACTATATATTTAGTTTTATTATATCCTTGCCCTTGCATATTTAGTATGCTATTGTTTCATTATCTTGAATAAGATTTTTATGTTAAATAAAATTATAACCTATTCAATTAAGAATAAGCTAATCATAGGTTTGTTTATTATTTCATTAATTGGCTGGGGTGCCTTTGAGCTTACCAGATTGCCCATTGATGCAGTACCTGATATTACCGACAATCAAGTTCAAGTTATTACGGTGTCTCCTTCATTAGGCGCTACAGATATTGAAAGACTTGTCACCTTTCCTATTGAACAAGCTTGTAGTAATATACCCGGTACGAAGCAAATAAGAAGTTTTTCTCGATTTGGACTCTCTTTAATCACCATTGTATTTGAAGATAAAATTGATATTTATTGGGCTAGACAGCAAATAACGGAGAAGCTACAAAATGTAAAACAAAGTATTCCTCCAGGCACTGGTTCTCCAGAATTAGCACCTGTATCTACTGGATTAGGTGAAATATTTCAATATGTATTAAGGCCGCAAAAAGGTTTTGAAGGCAAGTATGACGCCATGGAATTAAGAACATTACAGGATTGGGTGGTAAGAAGGCAATTAATAGGCACGCCAGGTGTTGCAGAAGTATCCAGTTTTGGAGGTAAGTTAAAACAATATGAGATTGCAGTTAAACAAGATCAATTAAAAGCATATGATTTAACTATCTCTGATATATTTTCTTCTTTAGAAAAAAATAATGAAAATACAGGGGGTGCTTATATTGAGAAGGGCCCCACTGTTTTATATATTAGAAGTGAAGGCTTAACTACGAATATAGAAGACATTGAAAAAATTGTAGTAAAGCAATTGGACAATGGCACACCACTATTAATTAGAGATATTGCAAAAGTGCAATATGGTTATGCCATTAGATATGGTGCCATGACTTATAATGATGAAGGAGAGGTTGCAGGCGCCGTAGTGATGATGCTGAAAGGAGAAAACTCTTCATTGGTTGTAAAAAGAGTGAAAGATAAAATTGCAGAGATACAAAAAATGTTACCAGAGGGTGTTGTGATAGAACCATTTTTAGATAGAACCAAAATGGTGAATAATGCCATTAAAACGGTTGAAACTAATTTATTAGAAGGGGCACTCATTGTAATTTTTGTACTTGTATTTTTTCTGGGCAACTTAAGAGCTGGTTTAATAGTCTCTTCTGTAATTCCTTTGTCAATGCTTTTTGCCATTATATTAATGAATATGTTTGGTGTAGGGGGTAACCTCATGTCATTAGGCGCCATTGATTTTGGATTAATTGTGGATGGCTCTGTTATTGTAGTAGAAGCCATACTGTATCGATTTGCGCATTCTAAACATTTTAGAACTTTGGTAAATATTAACCAGGAAGAAATGGACGAAGAGGTTGGAAAGTCAACAGGGTCAATGATAAAATCGGCTGTGTTCAGTCAAATTATTATTTTAATTGTGTATTTGCCCATATTGTCTTTAGAAGGGATAGAGGGAAAAATGTTTAAACCAATGGCCTTTACCATAGCCTTTGCCATTTTTGGCGCCTTTATATTATCCATCACTTATGTGCCCATGATGGCAGCACTATTTTTAAATAAAAAATTAAATCATAAAAAGAATATAACCGATAGGCTAATGATTTTCTTGGAAAGAGCTTATCAGCCTTTATTAAAGAAAGTCTTGAAACTACCTAAGACTATCATTATGTCTACCATTGCAGTTTTTGCTATTTCAGTAATACTATTGCTTAATATGGGAGGAGAGTTTATACCTCAATTAGAAGAAGGAGATTTTGCTGTTGAAACAAGGGTCTTAGCGGGTAGCAATTTGAACAACACCATTGAGTCAACACAGAAAGCCACGAAGCTTTTAATTCAAAACTTTCCAGAGATTGAAAAAATAGTTAATAAAATTGGAAGTGCCGAAATTCCGACCGATCCTATGCCCATTGAGGCAGCAGATATGATGGTTATTTTAAAAGATAAATCAGAATGGACTTCTGCTAAAACTTTTAATGAACTAAGTTTAAAAATGACAAAAGTATTGGAAGCAGTGCCAGGTATTACTGTTGGTTTTCAATTTCCTGTGCAAATGCGTTTCAATGAATTAATGACAGGTGCTAGGCAGGATGTGGTTTGTAAAATTTTTGGTGAAAATTTAGATTCCCTTACACATTATGCAAGTAAATTAAACGAGATTGTAAAAACCGTAGATGGTACCATTGATATTTATGAAGAAAAAGTAACAGGTATGCCACAGGTAGTCATAAAATATAATAGAGATGGGATGGCTAAGTATGGACTAAATGTGGCTGATATAAATAAGGTGGTCAATGCTGCATTCGCAGGCCAAATAGCAGGGCAGGTTTATGAGGAGGAGAAAAGATTTGATATGGTGGTAAGATTTGATGGTGAAGCTAGAAAGAGTATTGCCGACATACAAAATTTATATGTAAGCTCTGCAAAAGGGCAGCAAATTCCATTATCCTATGTGGCTAGTATTGAAGAAATAGAAGGCGTGAATCAGATACAAAGAGAAAATACGAAAAGAAGAATTATAGTAGGCTTTAATATTACAGGAAGAGATGTACAAACTATTGTAAAAGAGTTGCAGGCTAAAATTAATGATCAACTAAAATTACAAAAAGGTTATACAATCGTTTATGGAGGGTCCTTTGAAAATATGACAGCGGCAAAAGATAGATTAGGCATAGTCGTACCCATTGCTTTATTTCTTATTTTCTTATTATTATACTTTGCTTTTGGCTCTGTGAAGCAAGGCTTATTAATTTACACGGCCATTCCATTATCGGCTATGGGTGGTATTTTTGCTTTGTGGGCAAGAGATATGCCTTTTAGCATATCGGCAGGTGTAGGTTTTATTGCCTTATTTGGAGTAGCCGTTTTAAATGGTATTTTATTAGTAACTGAATTTAATAGGCTTAAAGCAGAAGGCTGGCAAGATTCTATTCGAATACTTATGCATGCTACTAAATCAAAATTAAGGGCGGTATTGATGACAGCCCTTGTACCTGCTTTAGGTTTTATTCCCATGGCCATTAGTACTGGGGCTGGAGGGGAAGTGCAAAAACCATTAGCAACAGTGGTTATTGGCGGTTTAATTATATCTACTATGCTTACCCTTTTTGTTTTACCTGTGATGTATTTGCTTTTTGAAAAAGGAACTCAATATATTAAAATGAATAAAAATAGCAGTTTGGTTATTTTAGCAACTATCTTATTTTCTACAACTGCTTCTGCGCAAAAAAAAATAAGTATAAATGCAGCTATCGATAGCGCCATTCAAAATAACGCTTCTTTAAAAGTAAGTTCAATGCAGGTGAACTATTATCAAGCCTTAAAAAAGAGCAACCTTGATATTGAAAAAACACTATTTGATTTTGGTTATGGAAAAATAAATAGTTTTCAAAATGATAATAGAATGACTGTTTCTCAAAATATACAATTTCCTGCTGTATACAAGAGTCAAGGCGCTATTAATAAAACAAATATTAATATAAGTGTACTCTCGAAATTGCAAAAAGAAATTGAGTTAAAGGCTGCGGTAAAAAATTATTTTTATAATTTATTGCTAGTTCAAAGAAGAAAGCAACTCTTGCTCAATGCAGATAGCATTTACACTTCATTTGCTAATAAGGCGAAGCAGCGTTTTGAGGCAGGGAATTCCGATATTTTGGAAAAAATTACTGCAGAAAGTCAATTGGCACAAATCTCCAATCAATTAGAATTATTAATTACTGAGTACGAGGTATTGTTAAATGAATTCAATATTCTTTTAAATACTAAATTAGTGCAGGTTCCTTTTGCTGAAAATAATATCATTGAATTAGAGCGTATTCCTGATTTGTTGACGGTAGCTGAAACACCCCAAATAAAATTAAGTCAACAAAGAATTACATTGGCTGAAAATGAGCTCCTACTTGAAAAGGGGAAATTACAACCCTCTTTTAATTTGGGCTATAATAGCTCCACCATTATGGGTTGGCAGCCAACTAGCCAGACTACCGAACAGTATTTTGGAAAAGATTATCGTTTTAATGCTTTTATTATGGGTATGTCCATTCCTTTATTTTCTTCGGCGCAACGTTCACGCATTGCTGCAGGAAGTATTAGTGTACAACAAAATAAATTAGAGCAAATTGCGGTGCAACAACAGTTAAGTGCTAATTTAAAAAATTTAGTAGCCAGGTATGTTCAAAATAAAAGCTTAATTATAAAATATCAAAGAACCATATTACCGAATACCAATTTACTGATAGAAACAGCTTCTAAAAAATTGACAGCTGGTGAAATAGGTTATTTAGAATGGGTTATGATTATTAATCAAGCCATACAAATTCAAAATGAATATTTCAATTATGTCCAGCAGCTAAATGAAGGCGCCATTGAAATAGAAAAGATTAGTTCAAATAATTAAAGATAAATTTATGAAATTAAAAAACTTAATAGCACTTCTTAGTATTTTAACAATACTAGCCTGTACTGGAAATAAACCTAAGGAGGCTGTTGAAGTAGAAAAAGGAAATGATTCCCTTAGCGCTGAACTGGTTACCTTAAATGCAGCGCAATTAAAAACGGCGAATCTTGCTTTTGGAACTGCGGAGTTAATGTCCATGCATAAGACATTAAAAGTGAATGGGGCAATTGATGTGCCGCCTAGTAATATAGTTTCTATTAGTATACCTATGGGAGGCTATTTAAAGAAGACTATTTTAATTCCGGGTATGTTTGTTAAAAAAGGCAATTTACTCGCTGTATTGGAGGACCCTAGTTATATTGAATTGCAACAAGATTATTTGACTTCTAAAAGTAAATTGGTTTATCTAGAGGCCGATTTCAATAGGCAAAGAGATTTAAATGCAACAAAGTCTACCAGTGATAAAATTTTTCAATTAGCCAGAAGCGATTATGAAAGCCAAAAGTATTTAACAAAGTCTTTAAGCGAAAAGCTTAAATTATTAGGCCTTGACCCTCTCGCATTAAATGAGAACAATATTTCCAGGGCTATTAATTTTAATGCGCCTATTAATGGGTATGTTACCAAGGTAAATGTAAACATTGGAAAGTATGTAACACCCACGGATATACTTTTTGAAATTATTGACCCTAGCGATTTGCATTTAAGACTTATCGTATATGAAAACGATGCTACTAATTTAAAGGTTGGCAATAAAGTTAGTTTTTATACCAATAATGATATGCGAAAAAAGTATTTAGCAAAAGTGGCTGTTATTAATCCTAATATTAGTGATGAACGAACTACCGAAGTGCATTGTCATTTAGTGAATGAATCGGTTCGTTTGTATCCTGGTACTTCTGCGAATGCTGAAATTGAGTTAAATGATGCGAAAGTAAATGCAGTTCCTGAACAGGCCATTGTAAAATGGCAAAACAAGCCCTTTGTATTTATAAA
>SHWX01000013.1 GCA_009693615.1 Chitinophagaceae bacterium
GCTTTTACAATTTCAGATAATTGTAAGCTACCGGTTAAAACTACTATGGTTAATACTGCAAAGCCTGCAGACAATTCATAACTTACTATTTGAGCGCCACTGCGCATCGCACCTAATAAAGAGTATTTATTATTACTTGCCCAGCCTGCCATTAAAATACCTATCACCGATAAAGAAGAAACCGCAGAAATATATAAGACTCCAATATTAATATCCCAGATTTGAAAGTTCTTCGCAAATGCAATAGGTGCTAATAATAACATACCCACCATCATTACCACAAAAGGTGCAAGGTTGAATAAAAATTTATCTGCTTTGTCGGGCACTAAGCCTTCTTTCATAATTAATTTCAAAGTATCGGCCACTGTTTGAAACATACCCCCTGGGCCTACACGGTTGGGTCCTAAACGAATTTGAATTTGTGCAGCTACCTTTCTTTCCATAAGCACTAATACCAAACCGAGTAGGGCAAATAAACTTATGGAAAGCAAAATAACAATGACACATTCCATTGCCAAGGCCATGGTGGGATTGAACTTCATAAATAACCAATCTTGAACACTGGTTGTAATTCCTTCTAAACTAAACATGCGTTACTGTTTTTATATAACAAACAATTTCTTTTATCTATCAATCCTATCTATCAATATCGGGTATCACTAAATCGAGTGTACCCATGCTCGCCATCAAATCTCCAATCATACCTCCTGCAGCAATATGATTGAGTACAGATAAATTGGAGAATCCTGGAGATCTAAATTTAATTCTGTGAGGAGTTGTGCCACCTTCACTTACTATATACACACCAAATTCACCTCTTGCCGTTTCTACTCTTGAATAAAATTCTCCTTTAGGTAGTTTTAATACATTTTTTGTTTTTGCTACAAAATCGCCTTCTGGAATATTATCAATAAGTTGTTCGATTATGCGAATAGACTGATTCATTTCTTTCACGCGCACTATATAACGCGCAAATGAATCGCCTGCTGTTTCTATGACTTCATCAAATTCTACTTTATCATATACTTCGTAAGGATAAATTTTTCGAATATCGCAGCTAACACCGCTAGCGCGCGCTACTGGGCCAGTGCAACCGTAAGAAATGGCATCTTCTGCACTTAAAATACCTACGCCCTTGGTTCTACTTTGAAAAATAATATTGTTGGTGACTAAATCTTCGTACTCTGTTACTTTAGATTTGAATTGTGTGATAAAGGCTTTCACTTTCTTTTGAAAATCGGGATGAAGATCATACATCAAACCCCCTGGTACAATATAATTCATGGTTAATCTTGCACCGCATGTATCTTCCATAATATCGGTAATCATTTCTCTTTCTCTAAAAGCGTAGAAAAATGGAGTGAAGGCGCCTAAGTCCATGGCCATTGCGCCCAACCAAAGTTCATGTGAAGCAATACGTGTTAATTCACTTAAAATAACACGTATATATTTAGCACGGTCAGGCACTTCAATTTGCATTCCTTTTTCAATTAGTAAAGCGCAGCCTAAATTATTAATGTGAGAAGATAAATAATCCATTCTGCTGGTCACATAAATAAATTGACGATAGGTTAAGCTCTCACACATTTTTTCAATAGAGCGGTGTATGAATCCTAAATGTGGTTCAATTTTTTTGATGGTTTCTCCATTTAAAGTAACTACTAAATGAAGTACACCATGCGTGGCAGGGTGTTGAGGCCCCATATTTATGACTAGTTCGCCTTCGGCGCCAAGTTCACTGGTATCTTTTATTATTTCAGTTTGATTGTACATGCGCCTATTATAATTTTATCATGTTGATAGGGTCTTCAAAATCTTTTCTAAGGGGGAAGCCTTTGAAGTCATCTTCTAGAATTAATTTTCTTAAGTCGGGGTGGTTCGTGAAGTTGACACCAAACATTTCAAATACTTCACGCTCTAAAAATTCAGCGGTTCTCCAAATATCACAAACTGTTTCAATGACAGGCGTATCTCTATTCACATTAGCCTTGATAACAATGCTTTGACGATGTGTAGTCGCAGACAAATGATACACCATGGTTAAATGTGTTTTAAAATCAACACAGGTTACACAAAACAAATAGTTCATTTGCATTTTACCTGTTCTTAAATCAGCCATCAATGGCTTTAAGGCAGTAGGATCAACGAGTATATTCAACCATTCTCCTGTTTCATCGAAAGTGGCTGCTGGAGCGAGGGTGCTGATGTATTCTTTTATCTCTTCGTTGGTCATTGTTGTATTTTATCTATACTTTAAATTCTCCTCTAATTTGTTCACGCGTCATACCTAATTTAATTTTCTCTTGTAAAGCAATTAAAGAATGTAATAAGGCTTCAGGGCGAGGAGGACATCCTGGAATGTACACATCCACAGGAATAATATGATCAGCGCCTTTTACAACAGAATAAGTATTGTAAAAAAACGGCCCACCACTAATAGCACAGGCGCCCATAGCAATGACATATTTAGGATCGGCCATTTGGTCGTATAATCTTTTTAAAACGGGCGCCATTTTATTGACAATAGTGCCTGCTATAATAATTACATCGGCTTGACGCGGTGAAGCTCTTGCTACTTCAAAACCAAAACGAGAAAAATCATATTTGGCAGAAGCGGTAGACATCATTTCAATACCACAACAACTTGTAGCAAAGGACAAAGGCCATAAAGAATTGGAACGCGCCCAATTAATAATACTATCAAAAGTACTTACCACTATTCCACCACCTGGTGTTTCATGCACGATACCTGGAAAAGGTTCCTTGCCTGCTATTTTTTCTTTTAACTCCATTTTAATGCACCTTTTTTATGAGCGTATAAAAAGCCCATGAATAATATAAATATGAAAACGATAATTTCAATTAAGGCAACCATGCCTACTTTTTTAACCACCACCGCCCAAGGGTATAAAAACACTAATTCCACATCAAAAATTAAAAAAAGTAAGGCAAATAAATAATAACCCACATTGAATTGATGCCAAGGAGAACTGTCGGTGGGAATTCCGCACTCATAGGCCTGTCCTTTTTGAGGATTTTTGCTTCCTTTTACTAAAATTTTCCCAATTAAAATACCGCCAGCAGAAAACGCAATAGCGGCAATTAATAAAGCAATTAATGATATAGCACCCATAGTAATTTTGGTATAAAAATGATGCTGTAAAAGTAGCATTAAAACCGCTAATAATTCCCTAGTTAATCCACATCTAATTCACGCTTTAAGGCATTTTATTGAAGGAATAGCAGAGGTTCAATCATTCCTGTGCTTTGTTTACACAAACTTGAGAAAAATCATTAAAATTTATAGCTAAAACTGGTCCCGAAAATGGCAGGATCTCCCAAATGAACGGCCCCAAAATCGTAGCCATAAGAAATGTATTTTGTACCCGCTAGATTTTTAGCCCAAAAGCTTAAAGCTGTCTTCTTGTATTCCATACCCAATTTTGCATTCAATAAATGGTAAGGCGATTGCTCAATGCTATTGGATAAATCAAAATAAGTGGTTCCTATATATTTCCATTCTCCTCTTAACATTATTTGTAATTCGCTAGAAACAGGATAGCTATACTGGGCTGCTAATAATGAAGTAGTAGCAGGCGTGAAAATAGGACGCTTGCCTGCTAAATTTACACTTGATCCTTGCGAAGCAATTTCTAATTTATCATAGCTAGCAGAAGTGGTTCCAAAAGAGTACTGTAATAATAAACCTTTAGTGGGTATGAACATTAATTCTGCTTCTACGCCTTTGCTACTTAATTGCCCTGTATTTTTTGTAATGGTAATGGCGTCTGGTAAAATTAAACTGGGCACTTGCGCGTCCGTCACTTTTGTATAAAATAAAGCAATGTTTAAAATTAATTTATTGTTCAACCAATTGTTTTTAATACCTGTTTCAAAATTATTACTGTATTCGGGTAAATAGCCCAAAAGTGTTGGCTGTGAAGGGTCTGAGGACAGAGGAGATAATCCACCTGCTCTAAATCCCTTACTATAACTACCATACCATAAACTGTAATTATTCACTTGAAAGTCCAAGGATAATTTTGGGGATAAGGCATTAAAATGAGTGCGCCCTAAAGTATCTGTTCTTGTAGTATAGAGTTCAGTACTAGGATCATGTTGGTATTCGCCCAATATGGATTGAGTTTGATTTTCATAATCATTTCTTAATCCGAATGTCATATTTAATTGATTGCTTAAAGCATAAGTAGCTTGACCATATACTGCAAAACCTTTTTTAAGAGTGGTACTTGTATTAATGATGCTAAATAAAGAATCTCCTATCATCATTAAGTTGGCATCTATTCCAAAACGAGTAGCTTGTTTTACTGGCGCGTCTTGATAAAACAAAAAGGCGCCTGCGGTCCATTTGAATTTACTATTGTTTGAAGGAGCGCTTGTAAATTTAAAATCCTGGGTAAGCACTTTATTATTATTCCACTTATTACCGTAGTTATTGATGACTGAAATAGCATCAATGGGAGAGAAGTCGCCATCGATAGGGTTTGTGTAATAGCGGTAGTTTTGTTGGTAAGCAGTTTGGCTGCTAAAGTTAAAGCCGCTAGCAGCATAACGAATTGACAAGCTCGAATTAGAGGTCTTGTCCTTCATGGTAGTGGTGCTGTTTTGATTTAAACGATAAGGGTTATTAAGCGCGTCCTCTGTTCCAAAAACCAAGGGGAAGGGCCCTTGATTTTCATTGGCAAGCTGTTTGAAATTTAAATTTATATCCCAACGACTACTTACTATATATTTTAAAAAATAGTTTCCAGACAATCCGTTTTGATTGTCATAACTAGTTTGTGTAAACTCATTGGTATAATATCCGTCTCTTTTATTTGATAAGATAGAGGCACCAAAAAATAATTTATCTTTTATAAGCGGTGTTTTAAACCCTGCTGTAATTCTTTGTTGATTATAATTGCCTAAACTAATATCTGCAAATCCGCTACTTATATTATTAGGTTGTTTAGTAATAATATTAATAACACCACCCATTGCATTTCTTCCATATAAGGTTCCTTGTGGTCCACGAAGCACTTCAATTCTTTCAATATCGAATAGTGTAGGTATATAAGTATCCAAACTAAATTGATTTACACCGTCAATATAGGTAGCCACCGTAGGGTCGTAAGAACTAGTGGCAATGCCCCTTACAGAGGTTACATCACGATTATCTCCCGGGTCGGCACTGTATAAATTGGGAATGATACCAGTTATTTCTTTTGTATTCCATAATCCAAAAGCATTAATTTCTTTTGCATTTAAAGAAGAAATACTTGCTGGAATTTTCTGCAATAGTGCTTCTTTTTTTTCTGCAGTCACCACCACTTCATCTAATTGATTCGTTGAAGCGATTAGAGTGAATTTGATATCAGTACTTTTAGAATTGTTTGTTGCGTTAATATTAATTTCTTTTGAAACATCGGCATACCCCAAAGACTTTATGTAGAGAGTATAGTTACCCGTTTTTAATTCATTGAAACTAAAGTACCCCTTTTGGTTGCTAATAGTTTGAAAGCTAGTATTTAAAACACTTATAGTAGCACCATCAATTGGACTTCCTTTTTCATTTTGTAAAATACCGCTTATGCCTTGACCATTTGTTGTAAGTGCAATAAAAATTCCAATAAGGGTTATTATATTATTTTTGAGGGAGTTAGACAAGGCTACAATTTTTTAGGATGCAAATATAGGCCTTTTAAATATTTATACAATTACAAGTAAGGCTTGCGGTTCAATGCTAATAACAAGATTGTCCATATCAGTTTCTAGAGATTCACCATCAATATGAATGGGCATGCCTTTCTTGTATTGAATGGTAATATGTTGGATAGAGCGTATAGATACTTTTTTGGAGGCGTGAATAGTTTTATTAAATAATCTAATGGCAATGGTGACTGCTTTTAAAATAGTGTGGGGTTGGATGGTGACCATTTCAAGATGAGCATCTTGCAAATCTGAATAGGGAGAGATATAGGCATTGTTGCCAAATTGGTTGGCGTTGGCAATGGTTAGGGAGAAAATTTTTTCTAATGGACCCTTATCGATACTAATTTCAATGGGCTTGTAATGGAATAATGTATAAAGAGTTGATTTTACATAATTCATAAAGCCTCTAGTTCTTCCTTTAGCAAAACGGCTTGCTACGGCTGCGTCAAATCCAATACCTGTTGTGCAAAAAAACTTCCTATCATTAATGATGCCCACATCAATGGCAATTTCTTTTCCATGAAGGGCCCTGGCTAGTGCTGCATCAAATTGAAGGGGTAATTGCAAATGTCTTGCCAAGCCATTTCCCGATCCCATTGGAATAATACCTAAAGGAATGGTAGTTTCTGCTAAAATAGAGCCTATTTCATTTACTGTGCCATCTCCACCAATGGCAATAATTTTACTTGCTTTTTGTGCAATCGCTTTTTTTGCAAACTCTATGGCTTCTAATGGTTTATTTGTTTCCCAAATAACTGAATTGGGAATCGCATGCAAGGTAGCTAACCATTGCTTTTTTTGCGCTTCATTTTGAATACCTGCATTCGGGTTATAGATAAAATGAATCATGATCAGCAAAATTATTTAATATCTATCATATTTGAATTATTATTAACTAGATCTTGCTGCTATTTTGTTCAAAAAACGGTATATTAGACTGTGAAAAAACTCATTGCCATAGGATGTTTTGCAGCCTTGTTATTATCAACAAGTAGCCTAAGCTATTTTTATTGGCTTCAGGAAAAGCTACATGAAAAGGAGCGCTTTACCATGATTGATGCAAGTCAAATTGGTGAAAAAGAACATAATAGTAATGATCAGAGTGTTGATCAAATCAAATTAGTTTTAAAAGATAAATATGTTTTACCACAAGGCTATCAGTGGGAAGAAAAAGGGCGTGAATTTAGTTATAAAGGCATGTTTTACGATATTGTTTCCATTGAAAAAACAAAGGAAGGCTGGGTCATTAAAGCTGCATCGGATGAAGCCGAAGCAGCCATTGTTGCCAATCAAAATAAAGTGAATCATTTAAATAAAGAAGCGGAATCTAAATCCAGTTCTTCTAAGATAAAATTAAGCCTTAGCCTTGCTGTATATGAATGTCCTTCATTCAACAAGCTTATTTTAATCAACTTTACTTTACTAAAAAAGAAATATTCTTCTTATGCTACATCTATTTTAAGTAGCTATTCAACAGATATCTCGCACCCGCCAGAGGCTGTCTAATTTATAAGACAGACTTATCAAATAATTTATTTTTATTTGATAGACGATTCATTTTCATTTTAAAATTAAGCATGCGTTTACTATTAAGCGTACTGTTATTTTTTGGTATGAGTTTGGAACTCTTGGCGCAATCTGATACTACAAGCAAGCAATTGCAAGATGTAGTCATTTATGCTAATAAGTTTCCAACACTCTCAAAAAATATCGTACAAAGGGTGGTTGCCTTAACCGATAAAGTATTATTAGAACAACAAGCTAATACGGCAGATATCTTAACAGCTTCTGGTCAAGTTTTTGTTCAAAAAAGTCAAGCAGGCGGCGGAAGCCCAGTGGTGAGGGGCTTTGAGGCGAGTAGGGTATTGATAATAGTGGATGGTGTACGTATGAATAGTGCCATTTTCAGAGCAGGTCATTTACAAAATATTATCACAGTTGACAATATGATTTTAGACAGAGTAGAAATCATTTATGGACCAAGTTCTACTTTATATGGAAGCGATGCATTAGGTGGCGTGGTACATTTATTTACGAAACAGCCACAATTGTATATTTCTAATCTTGCCTCCAAAAAAGCCCCTTGGAAAACAGGTGGCAATCTGGTTTATAGATACGGCAATGGACAAAATGAACAACGTCAACATATAGATGTCAATATAGCGAATAACAAATGGGCATATCTAACCTCATTTACCAATAGTAGTTTTGGAGATATGCGTCAGGGGAATAAAAGATTAGCTGCTTACCCGGACTTTGGCAAAAGACTTTTTTATGTTGCACGTGAAAACAATACGGATGTTGTTAAAGACAATAGTGCATCTGTAAACATTCAAAAATTAAGTGGGTACAATCAAACAGATTTCTTACAAAAACTATTGTATAAACCAAATGAAAACACTGCTCATTTATTAAATGTTCAAATGTCTAACTCTTCGAATATTAATAGGTATGATTGTTTAACTGAAACCAGTAATGGATTACCTGTTTATTCAGACTGGTATTATGGGCCACAGGCGAGGAATATGATTGGGTATAAATTAACTAAATCACAATTGGATGGTTATTTTCAAACATTAACTGCGAATATTAATTACCAGCACCTTGAAGAAAGTAGAATTACAAGAAGATTTAAATCCAATAACAAGGATTATAGATTTGAGGAAGTGGATTTGTTTGGTTTTAATATGGATTTATTACATCAAGGTAAGACTAGTGAATTAAATATAGGGGTAGAGTCTTATTATAATAATGTGGGCTCTACTGCGTATCGCAATAATATTGGTACGAATGTTCGCAGCGCCATTACCACAAGGTACAGTGATGGGCCTACCAATATGTCTAATCATGCATTGTATGCGCAGCATACTCAGTTCTTAACTGAAAATTGGGTGTTGAATAGCGGTTTACGTTTGAACAATGTGCAACTGAATGCCCATTTTAAAGACACTGCACTCATGCATTTTCCATTTACAGATGCCAATCAAAATAATACGGCCATCACGGGTAATTTAGGTATGGCTTACAATGGAGCAGATGGATTAAGAGTTTCATTTGGTGCAAGCAGTGGATTTAGGGCACCTAATGTGGATGACTTAACAAAAGTATTTGATACTAGAACTGGTTATGTAGTGGTTCCTAATAAAAATTTAAAACCTGAATATACATACAATGCAGAATTAAATGTATCTAAAACGACTTCTAATTATAGTGTTGGTGCTTCCTTATTTTATACCTGGTTTAAAAATGCATTGGTGGTAGATATATTCAAGTGGAACAATGCAAGTACCATTATATATCAAGGTGTAAAAAGCGATGTATTTGCGACTCAAAATAAAGCAAAAGCAATAGTGTACGGCTTTAATGTGAATGGAAGATTACGCATTATGGACAATACAGATATTACAGGCACTTATACTTATACAAAAGGAACTTATAATAATGGTGTTAAAGAAATGCCTTTAGACCATATCCCTCCAAGCTATGGCAGACTGGGATTGAAGCATGATCTAAATAAATTCTCTGCAGAAATTTTTACTGTATTTAATGGCTGGAAGCGCATAGAGGATTATAATTTAAATGGAGAAGACAATGAAATTTATGCAACTAAGGATGGTATGCCAGCATGGCAAATTTGGAATATCAACACCAGCTATCAGCCAACTAAGAAAATCAATTTCAGTTTTCAAATTGAAAATATAGCAGACCTTAACTACAGGTATTTCGCAAGTGGTATCTCTGCTGTTGGTAGAAATTATATTCTAAGCTGTAGAGTTTCTTTTTAGCGTATCAGTGCTCCAACATTACTAGAGAATATTTTAACAGCAATGGCTAAAAGAATGACACCAAAAAATTTACGCACTGCTAGTAAGCCTCCAGGCCCTAGTAAACGTTCTATAAAATTGAGCGATTTTAAAACAGCGTATACAATTACTAAGTTTATAATTATACCTAGTGCAATATAAAGTTCATCATAGTTGGCTTTCAAAGACATAATAGTAGTAAGGGTTCCACTACCTGCAATAATGGGGAAGGCAATAGGTACCACCGCACCCGATTGTGCATTTTTATCGCCTTTAAAAATTTCATGACCTAATACCATTTCAAGTCCTAATAGAAATATGACTATTGAACCACCCACCGCAAATGACTTTACATCTAATCCCAATAATTGTAAGAAGGGTTTTCCTAAAAATAAAAACAAAATCATGAGTGCTCCTGAAATAAGGGTCACTTTAAGCGATTTAATGGCCCCCGATTTTTCTTTCATGGCAATTAATAACGGAATAGAGCCCACGATATCAATAACTGCAAACAAAGTAAAAATAACGGTCAGTAATTGGTCAAAATGAAATACCATAAAAAAGCTTTGTATGAAGATACAAAGCTTTTTTAACTATTTGAGTCGAACTAATGACTAGCTATTATCTTATCCTAAGACCTATCATCAACATTCGGCCCATGGCATTATATCCATTAATTTCATTAAATACCTTATTTCCTAGGTTCTGTCCATCTGCATACACAATAAAATGTTTATTGATGCTATATTGGATATGCGCATTTAATAGGGTATAGCTTTTTAAACTAACATCCTCTGCTGCATAACCACCCACATCGTAACGTTTACTAATATACCTAGCTGCTATACTTAAACTTAATTTTGGAGTTGGATCAAAAGACCATTGAATGCCCGCTGTATTTTTTGGGCGCTTTAATAAATAGTTATAAGTAATGGTATCGGTGGTGGTTACTCTATTTTGATTCGTCTCTTGTCCATTCATTAAAGTATAGTTCAATGAAATATTATTTTTTTCATTGGCCTTCCAATTAAATTCAAGTTCTGTACCATTTACTTTTTGCCTAATATAATTAAAGAAGTTATAATCAATATAATTATAGTCAATACCATTATCAATAGTTCTATTGTAATACACGGCTCTTGTAAAAACAGTATTGGTTTTATATTCTATACCTATTTCTGTATTAAAGGATTGTTCAGGTTTTAAGGCTTCGTTATAACTTAATTGATACAAGGAAGGTACTTTATACCCTGTAGAAGCACTTGCCATCAAACGAAATTCGGAGCTTAATTTATAAGAAGGGCTAATGGTGAAGGTTTGGTTAGCTCCATAACGATTATGCTTATTTATCCTACCCCCTAATTCTAATAACCATTTATTGGAGGCATCGCTTATTAATAAAGAACTATACAAAGCAGTTTGGTATTGAAAAGTGTCTTTAAAAACATCGTTGTAAGGCCCGTACCCACTAATGGAGGCGTAGGTTTGATTATAAGAGCCATATCTAAAATCGCCACCTAGAATCCATTGAATATTTTTGGAAAGGGGTGTTGAATAAAACGCATCTACGAACTGTGATTTACCCGTGTATTGATTATTTTCAAAAATGGTATAGGTTTTATCTAGGCTATCGTTTTTATATTGACGGTCCTGTGTACTTAATTGATACTGGAACTGAAAAATAGTTTTTTCTTTCTTGTATTTTAAAACTAGTCCTGTTAATTTAGTGGCATTATTAAACTTTTCGTCTTTATCATCTTTGAAAGCGCCGTAATCTATATCGGCATTATAACTTGTTTGATTGGTGGAAGCTTTCAAATTCCAATTTTTATTAATGGCGTAATTAATATTCGCAAACCAATTATTATTTTTATAACCATCTTTGTCAAAATTATTTTTACCCGTCATATCTGTGGCAGATGAAAAACCAGTAGCCGCTTCATTACCAAAGCCCACTGAATAATTTAATTTTCCAATGCTTCTGCTATGTTGTAAATTTATTTTTCTTGTACCATAAGACCCAGTACTAAAATCGCCTGAGAAGTTTGGGATAGATTTATTTTTAGTAATAATATTAATAACTCCTCCAATGGCATCTGAGCCATATAAAGTACTTTGAGCGCCTTTTAAAATTTCAATACGCTCAATTAAATTCAAGGGCACTAAGTTTAAATCAAATTCATTACTAATCATAGAAGGATCACCCACAGGCATGCCATCTATTAATATTAAAGTTCTTCCACTAGCAGCGCCACGCATATATATACTAGGTACCGTGCCAGCATTACTTAAGCTACCGGGTAAATACAAACCTGCCTGCTCGTTTAAAATTTGTGCGATACTTCTTCCGGCATTGGCTTGAAGGGCTGCAGCATTAATAACAGTCACTACTTTACCTGTACTGCTTTGTTTCTGTTCTACTTTGTTTGCAGTGACAATAACTTCTCCTAAGTTAATAGAATTGTCTGCTCTTTTTTGAAGACTGTCTTTTAAAATGGGTTGACTAGTTGTTTGCCCAAGGGCAAGGGTGGTGGCGATTAGGCACACCGAGAGCGTGATTAATTTTTTGCTCATTGTTTTGTTTTTTTTGAGTTAACAATGAGCTTCCTGGAGAAAGAGAACCATAATTAATTAAGAGGTCGTATGAGATGTGCATCTAAAAAATAAATACAAGCAATCTCGATAGTTTCTACCTTAATTTTTTACAATCCCTGCTTTTTACCCGAAAGCTGTTGATTTTTTTAAACTAGGCAGGTCTTCTGGCTTGTTCTTCTTGGATGCGTCCTTCCCAAATTGCTTCAGTGGACTTTTTGCATCAATTACTTTACAGCAACGAACTTACAGCTACGGGAATAGCCCCCGATTTTAACGGGGTTCCCTTTTAATCATTTGCATGAACCTAATTCTGAATCAAATTTAGTATTTATATATCCCTATCTATTTTTAATTACTAACGGGCTGTTGATAACTAGCCCATTTTTATTATATTTATAATTCATTGACTAGATATGAAGCAAAAGCAAGGCATTAATTTTTTTAGCCTTACCATGATTGTGGTGAGTTTGGTCATTGGCATGGGTATTTTTAAAACCCCTGCCACCATTGCAGCAAAATCGGGAACGCCCCTAATTTTTTTTAGTGCTTGGTTTATTGGAGGTGTAATTGCTTTATTTGGAGCGCTCACTTATGCAGAAATTGGACAAAGACTTCCAGTAATGGGTGGCTATTATAAAGTATTTGCACATTGCTATCATCCGGGGGTTGGTTTTACCATTAACGTTTTAATATTAATTAGTAATGCAGCATCATTAGCGGTAGTGGCTTTAATTGGCGCCGACTATGTAAGTGATTTATTATTTGGACAACCTTCTGGTACTTTTTTTAATATTGTAGTGGCCTCTGCTTCTGTGGGGCTTTTTTATATTGTTAATTTACTTGGGTTAAAGACAAGTAGTCGAACGCAGAATATTTTAATGGTGGTGAAAATTTCATTAATAGTATTATTAATTTCTTCTTTATTCAAAGGTGTTACGGTTCCTCCACATGGTATTAATGAAGGGAAAATTTATACTTACGATGGAACTAACGGCGCTTTACTCTTACTAGTAAGTTTAGTTTCTGTGTTTTTTACCTATGGTGGCTATCAGCAAACTATCAATTTTGGATCGGAAGTAAAATCGGCCAAGACTATGCAAAGAGGTATTGTAGTGGGTATACTAGTGGTGCTATTTTTATACTTAGCCATTAACTACACTTACATTAAAGTCATTGGTTTTGATCAAATGAAAAATGCCAATGCCATTGGTTCTTTATTATTTGAAGCATGGTTTGGAAAATTTGGTGCCAAGGTTTTTGATTTTGCCATGGTCTTAAGTGTACTTGCCTATGTGAATGTAATATTAATGAGTAACCCTCGTGTCATGTTTGCCATGAGCGAGGATAAAGTTTTACCTGCCATCTTTCAAAAGAAACATCCTAAAACCGATGCCCTTGTACCTGGCTTAACTATATTTGCCATTACTACTATACTAGTTACATTTTTTGGTAAAGGGGTAGACGACGTACTTAGTTTTAGCATCTTTTTAGATTGTATGGGTATGAGTACCTCTGCTGCCACTTTATTAATATTAAGAAGAAAAAAACAAGGGGATACGGATGTTACGGGGGCATTGAGAAAATGGACACCTATTTTCTGTGTGGTTTTTGTACTATCCTATGCTTTGGTGGCTTGTGCGGTGGTCATTGACAAGCCCTATTCTGCGTTAACAGCCGTTATTTTATTATGTATTGTCTTGGTATTATATAGAATATTTTATTACAAGCCTTCTAAATAAATAAAGGGGCATCATCTGTCCGCTCAAACCCTATTTTAAGGGCATCTTAGCTTTATTTATGCATAAAAAAGCTAATTTCTAGCCTTTCATCGTTACTAAACGCTGTTCAGCGCTTGCCTTTTCCGTCTGTCTAAAAATTACTGAACTAGCCCTTTATATAGTATTTTTGTACTGTAAAAAGAGTTCTAACAACACATTACATGAAATACATAATAACAATAAGCTTATTTTTCTCTTCCATTAGCTTGATGGCACAAGAACCTGCACAGTGGGATTTAAGATCTTGTGTGCAGTATGCCATTGAGCATAATATCTCCGTGCAGCAAGCAGATGTGCAGGCAAGACTTGCTAAACTACAGGCAGAATTGGCTAAATCCAACCAGCTACCCACCATTAATGGTTCATCGGGTATGGGATTAAGACTAGGTCGTTCTATTGACCCCACTACCAATGATTTCTCTAACACTCAATTTTTATACAATAATTTTGGAGTGAATGGTGGTATGCAATTATTTAATGCAGGCAGGTTAAGAAATAATGCTGAAGCAAGTAGTTTAAGTTGGTTTGCAAGTGAAACAGATAAGCTAACCATTGCCAATGACATTTCATTGAATGTGGCTACTTTTTATTTACAAATTTTATCTGCTATTGAGCAAACTGAAATTGCAAAAATTCAAATACAACAAACTAAGGAACAATTAGCGGCTACTAGTAAGAGAGTAGAAGTGGGCTTATTACCTGAATTAAATTTATTAGAGTTAGAAACGCAATTAGCGAATGATAGCAGTAGTTATATCACTGCCATTTCTAATGTGCAACAAGGTAAATTAAATTTAATGGCCTTATTGAACTTAGATGCTTCCGTAAGTTTTAATATTGTAGAACAGCCAGTAGATCAAATTAAATTACAATCTTTTGCCGATTTGCAACCCGATTATGTATTTAACTTTGCATCACAAAACTTACCTAACGTTAAAGCAGCTTCTTTAAGAGTGAAGGCAGCGCAAAAAAATACTTTAGTAGCCAAGGCAAGTTTTTATCCTACCGTAAGCTTTGGTTATAATTTAACTTCTAACTTTTCTAATCAGTTCAGTTATATTAGTGGTTTTCAGGCAACTGGTTTTAGCACACCCACTGCTGCATCCCCTTTTGTAACTGTGAATAACGCCAAGTACTATGTTCAATCGCCTATTTATACGCCTGTTTCTTCAACACGAAACTGGAGCTCGGTATGGAATGGATGGAATACACAGGTAGGTAATAACTTTGGTCAAAGCCTTGGCTTGCAAATGTCTATTCCTATTTTCAATGGCAATCAATCTAAAATTGCCTACAAGCAATCTAAATTGAATTTGCAAAGTGTAACCTTGCAAGAAGAAAATACGCAAAGAAAATTAAAGCAAGATATTTACGCAGCCTATACCAATGCTGTGGTTGCTTTCAATAAGTTAAGTGCTACTCAGAAAGCATTGAACGCAGCTGAAAAAACCTACCAATTTGCAAGTAAGAGGTATGAATTGGGTTTACTAGGCACCATAGAATTATTAAACAATCAAAATAACTACCTAAAAGCGAAAGTTAATTTTAAAACTGCTCAATACGAGTATGTATTTAGAATTAAATTACTTGAGTTTTATAAAGGGGAAGCATTAACATTATAAGCAGTAAAAAATAAATAAAATGAATAAGAAAGTAATTTGGATAAGCGTTGCAGTAGTAGCCGTTATAGCGCTTCTGGTAGGGCTTAAAAAAGCAGGCGTTATTGGCAAGGTAGATGGTTTAGAAGTGACTACTGAAAAAGTACAATTAAGAACTATTACCGAGTCGGTGAATGCAAGTGGTAAAGTATATCCTGAAGTTGAAGTTAAAGTGAGTCCAGATATCTCTGGTGAAATTGTGAACCTATATGTTGAAGAAGGAGATAAAGTAACCAAAGGACAAATACTTGCAAAAATTTATGCCGATATTTATTCTTCTCAAAGAGATCAAGTAACAGCTAGTGTGAATCAAGTAAAAGCGCAATACGAGAATGTGAAAGCGGCCTTAAGTGGATTAAAAACTGCTTACGACAATAGCAAAGCAACCAACGAGCGTTATAAAAAATTATTTGCGGATAAAATTGTTTCAAGATCTGAATACGAACAAACAGAACAAGCTTTTCGTTCTGCAGAGTCTTCTTATAATTCAGCAAAAGAATCTATTAAAAGTGGAGAAGCGCAAATTCAAGGGGTAAGAGCACAATTGGCCAGAGCTGAAAAAGATTTAGCCCGTACTATTATTACTTGTCCAATGGACGGTATTATTAGTTTAATGAATGTAAAAAAAGGTGAGCGTGTGGTAGGAACAGCTCAAATGACAGGTACTGAAATGATGCGTGTAGCAGATATGAAAAGTATTGAAGTGAGAGTAGATGTAGGAGAGAATGATATTACTAAAGTTAAATTAGGAGATACTGCTTTAGTGGAAGTAGATGCTTATAATAATAGAAAGTTTAAAGGCATTGTCTATAAAATTGCCAACCCTATTACTTCTACTACGAATACTTCTGCTTCTTCCGCAGAAGTAGCTAATTATAAAGTGCATATTAGATTGCTTACAGATAGTTATACCGATTTAGTAAAGGATAATAATATTTTCCCTTTCAGACCAGGTATGACAGCAAGTGCTGATATTCAAACAAAATCAAAAATAAATGTAGTAACGGTTCCATTGAACGCTGTTACGACTAGAGATAAAGACGGTGAAGGTAAGGATACTAAAGTAGGTGCTGTTAAGGCAGACGACAAAGCGCCTGACAACGCTTCAAAAGAGGAAGAATTATCGGAAGTAGTATTTGTTTTAGGCAAAGACAATAAAGTGAAAATGGTGAAAGTGAAAACCGATATCCAAGACCTTAACTATATCGAAATCATTGGATTGAAAGTGGGAGATGAAGTTATTACAGGTCCTTATAGTATCGTAAGCAAGACCTTAAAAGATGGGACACTTGTAAAAGTAGTAACCAAGGAAAAGCTTTTTGAAGAAAAGAAATAATCATAGTTTAATGATAGAAAAAGGGGTGCATTTCAAAAATGCACCCCTTTTTTATTTGTTTCGTATGTTTGTATTATGGAAAATAGTCGAATTGGTATTATAGGTAGTGGAAGTTGGGCTACTGCAATTGCTAAAATTGTCACCGATAATGGACATCCCATTACTTGGTGGGTGCGCCAACAGTCCAATATTGACTACTTTACCAAAAGGCACCATAATCCACATTATTTAAGAAATACTTATTTTGATATTGCTAAAATTAATTTTACAGCTAGTATTCAGGCCTTAGTGGATGAGTCCGATATTATCATTATAGCAGTGCCTTCCATACATATTGCCTCAGCCTTAGAGGGAATGGATCCAAGCGCTTTAAAAAATAAAAAAATAATTTCTGCAGTCAAAGGAGTTATTCCAAAATATAATATTTTATTGAATGAGTATTTAGCAAAACAGTTTAATGTACCCTTAGAAAATTATTTTACTTTATTGGGTCCTAGTCATGCAGAAGAAGTTGCCGCTGAACAACTTTCTTATTTAACTTTTTCAGGATTAGATACAGCCCAAACTAAAACTGTTGCTTCCTATTTTGCAACTGAATATATTAATACAAGAATTAATAATGATGTTTTAGGAGTACAATATGCAGCAGTGGCTAAAAATATATATGCATTAGGGGCGGGTATTGCACATGGCTTAGAATACGGTGATAATTTTTTAAGTGTATTTATTACCAATGCTGCCAACGAAATGGACTGTTTACTTTCTGCTATCATGCAATCAAATAATAAGCAGCTTGAAAAAACAAATTATACCGCCTCAGTTTATTTAGGTGATTTATTAGTGACTTGTTATTCCTTACACAGTAGAAATAGAACTTTTGGGAATATGATTGGTAAAGGCTATTCAGTGCGTGCTGCTGAATTAGAATTAAATATGGTGGCAGAAGGATACAATGCGAGTAAATGTATTATGGCTATGAAAGATACCATTCAAATAGATTTACCTATCATAAAAGCAGTCTATCAAATTTTATGGGAAGGCCATGACCCAGCTGCTACTTTCAAAGAAATTGAAAAAACATTGGTTTAACTATTCATTTATCCAGAAAAAATCACTGGCAATGCCGTCGGCAAAAAATTTAGCTTCTTTAGTAAGTGTATATCCTTGATCAGTGGGTTCAAGTTGTCCCAATGCTATATACTTTGCAGTAATAGACATTACATAAGCTTCATATTTTTCACCAAAATGAGTCTTGATATAATGAGTAGAGAAGCCCTCGCTTTTTCTAAGCGAAATCATCATATACTCGTTAAACTTTTGAGTTAGGCTTAAATTTTCTAGTTCAAAAGGAACCTGATTATTTTTAATAGATTGAAAATAAAGGGCGTTGTTGGCAATATTCCATTGTCTTTGGTCTCCATTAAAGGAATGTGCAGCTGGCCCTAATCCTAAATAAGGGACTTGATTCCAATAATTACTATTGTGCTTGCTTTTGCAATTCGGTAGCGAAAAATTAGATATTTCGTAGTGCTCAAACCCTACGGCTGTTAAGGCACTCACAATTATTTCAAATTGCCTTGCTTGCTTTATGGTATCAATATCATCAATTTGTTTTTTGGCAATCATTGAAAATAAAGCTGTTTTTTCTTCTACTGTTAATGCATAGCAAGAAATATGATTTATATTATATTGAATTAAGGTTGCTATATCGGCCATCAAATCTTCATCGCTTAAATGAGGTGTGCCATAAATTAAATCGGCACTGATATCTTTAAAGCCTGCAGCCTGCACTATTTTTATAGCTGCATGCGATTGTTCAACACTATGCGCTCTATTCATCCAAGCAAGAGAGGCTGCTTGAAAACTTTGAATACCAATGCTGAGTCTGTTCACTCCTAAAGCCAACCAATCGGCAGCCATGGATGGATGAATATCATCTGGATTAGCCTCAATGGTAAACTCAAAATGGGGAGCCAAATTAAAATTTGCTTGAATAGCTTCTATAATCATTGCTAATTCCTGTTTCTTTAATAATGAGGGTGTGCCGCCTCCAAAGTAGAGCGTTTCAATAGGTCCCTTCAAGTAATTTTTTTGCATGGCAATTTCTGCAACTAGGGCAGTTGTAAATTCTTGAATATACTGGGTTTGTGTAGAGAAGTGAAAATTACAATAGTGACAGGCTTTTTTGCAAAAGGGGATATGAATATAGATGCCTGCCATAGTGAGCGTTATCTAACAAAGCTAGTTATTAGTTACTAATTATGCATCAGGATACTTATTTTTGCAGTAGATGATTTTAAATCTCCATAAAGCTTTTTTTATAGTAGTGTGTATGCTAGTAGGGTGCATGCTCTCTCTAACTGTCTATGCACAAAACTCAATTGCTTTATCTATAAAAGATACAAGTCAAATGGGCCTGGACTCTTTGGTTAAAAAAGACAGCTTGATGATAAAACATATTCCGGTACTACCCAGCACTTATCAAAAAGCAGATGCTTGGTTTATGCAAGAACAGTTAGAAGCAAAAGGAGATTCGTTAATCAATAATATAAAAACATATCAAGCATATTATAGTAATAAAAGCAATGCCTTTAAATTATATTATCAAACTGCAGTAAACAATAGAAATGCTCAAATTATTTATAAAATTGAGCAGCGTTATGCGTTATCAGATAAAGACTGGTTATTTTATTTAATAGTGGGCATTATATTCATTTATGGTTTTGTAAATAATATGTATCCGCAGTATTTTCAAAAATTATTTAGTCAATTTAGTCAGTCTTCAATGCGCATGATGCAAAATAGGGAACAGCTATTAAATAATAGTGTTGCTTCCTTATTATTGAACCTATGTTTTATTTTAAGTTTTTCATTAATGGCTTCCTTACTTATTTATAACCGTCATTTATTGCCTATTTCTTTTTGGCTTGTTTACTTATATATATGTCTTTTTTTTACAAGCCTATACCTTGGAAAATATATTTGTTTAGAAATAGCAGGCGCTATTTTTAGTACGAAAGAATTAGTAAAGACCTATGTTTTCGTAGTATTTATGATTAACAAGGTACTAGGCATACTTCTGTTGCCCTTTATTCTTATATTGGCGTTTGCAAAGCCCATTTATTTTCCAGCGGCTATTATAGGGGCTGGAGGCCTTTCAGTGCTGCTTTTCCTTTATCGTTATTTATTTTCGCTTACCTCGGTAAGAAACAAATTACATATATCCTCCTTTCATTTTTTTCTTTACCTTTGTGCATTCGAAATACTGCCGCTTATGATCTTGTATAAATTAGTGTTGCAGTATTTTGGTGGAACGTATTAAAAGTTGAATTATAAAAATGGCTATTAAAAAAATACTTATTTCGCAAGCACGTCCAGAAAGCGAAAAATCGCCTTATTTTGATTTGGAAAAAAAGCATAAGGTAGCGCTTCACTTTCATCCCTTGATTCATTTAGTGCCCATTGCCGCCAAAGATTTTAGAAAAAACAAAATTGACATTACTGTTTTTACGGCAGTTGTTTTCACTAGCAAACATGCCATTGACCATTTTTTTAGAACCTGCGATGAATTAAAAGTAAGTATCAATCAGGATACAAAATATTTCTGTGTCACTGAATCGGTGGCGCTTTATTTGCAGAAGTTTATCATGTACCGTAAAAGAAAGGTATTTTTTGGTGCAGATGGCACTAACAAAAAATTATTCGATGTTTTGAACAAGCATAAGGGCAATGAAAACTTCTTATATGTATGTAGTGAAAACCAACAAGACAATGAAATTGTAGGTTGGTTAAAAGACCATGAATGTAAATTTGATTTAGGTTATATGTACAGAACAGAGTTTAGCGATATTAAAAAAGTATTTACAGAACATAGTTTTGATGTTATATGTTTATTTACGCCAAGTGGTTTGAAAAGTTTATACCAGAACATGCCAAACTTTAAACAAAATGGAACCGCCATTGGGGCATTCGGTTCTAGTACCTGCAAAGCAGTGGAAGAGGCAGGACTTCAATTACATATTAAAGTACCTAGTCCTCAGACACCTAGTATGATTTCCGGTTTGGAACAATTTCTTTGCTCTAATAGTAAAAAGAAATAAATAAATTGCATTTAAATGAATGCAAATCCAAAGCACACCAATAGTCTTATACACGAGACCAGCCCTTATTTATTGCAGCACGCGTATAATCCAGTTCTTTGGGAACCCTGGTCTGAACATGCTTTGTCTTTAGCCAAAGAAAAAAATCAACCTATTTTATTAAGTATTGGTTATGCAGCCTGTCATTGGTGCCATGTCATGGAAAGAGAAAGTTTTGAATCCGAGACAGTGGCTGACTTTATGAATGCTCATTTTATTTGTATTAAAGTGGATAGAGAAGAAAGGCCCGATATTGATCATATTTATATGGACGCCTTACAAGCCATGACGGGATCGGGGGGATGGCCTCTAAATATTTTTTTATTACCTGATGGAAAACCATTTTATGGAGGTACTTATTTTCCTCCTGTAGCCATGCCCCAAAGAGCTTCTTGGATGGATGTTTTACAGGGCGTCAAAAATGCATTTGAAAATAATTATGACAAGTTGGTAGAACAAGCGAATGAACTTACCCAACATATTGTAAGAAATGTTGTTGTACCAGTGAACGCGACTGGTGGTATTACGACAGGCGATAATACCACAGGATTTTTAGATAATAGTGAAGAGCCGCTTGCTACCAAAGAAGAAATTGAACTCATAGCTGGGCGTATTTTACAACAAGCCGATACCCAGTGGGGTGGATTTGGCAATGCACCTAAGTTTCCCCAAACATTTGTACTACAAATGCTTTTTAGAAATTATTATTTGAATAAGCATGAAGCTTCATTAGTACATGCCATACGCTCTATTGATAAAATGATACAAGGGGGCATTTATGATCATTTAGCAGGAGGCTTTGCAAGATATAGTACCGATGCGCAGTGGCAGGCGCCCCACTTTGAAAAAATGTTATACGATAATGCTTTACTCATTTCTGTTATTTCCGAAGCGTATCAAATCACGCAAAAGCAGTCTTATAAAAAAGTAATAGAACAAACTATATATTTTTTACACAGCGAATTATGCAATGAGCAAGGTGCCTACTATGCAGCGCTGGATGCAGACAGCGAAGGGGTGGAAGGTAAATTTTATACTTGGACATACGCAGAAATAAAAACTTTATTGGATCCTGCCATCTTTGAAAATTTCTGTACCTATTATCAGATAACAGAAACTGGTAACTGGGAGCATACCAATATTTTATGGACTCTGGAGGCGATGGAGCTAGGCATGCAGGATAGTTTTGAAAAAGCAAGAGAAATACTTTTGGAAGCAAGGGCCAAAAAAATAAGACCAGCGCTTGATTATAAAACAATCTTGTCTTGGAATAATTTAATGATTATTGGACTTTGTAAAGCCTATGAAGCTATAGGTAATTTAGCGTATAAGCAAAAGGCCATGGATACGATGCGTTGGATAGAAGAAAATATGTGGAATGAAAAAGAAAATTATTTTTATCATACAAATAC
>SHWX01000014.1 GCA_009693615.1 Chitinophagaceae bacterium
CCTTTTGGCAATGGTGCAGAGCGTATATTCAATAATAAAATAATAGGCGCTCAAATACTAGGGCTTGATTTAAATAAACATACAGCAGCACATATATATAGAGCAGCACAAGAAGGAATTGCCTTTGCTTTCAGATACGGACTTGATATAATGAGAGAAAATAAATTGCAGCCTTCTGTGATTAAAGCAGGCCAGGCCAATTTATTTTTAAGCCATGTATTTACCCATGCTTTTGTGAATGCAACCGGCGTGCCTGTAGCCTTATACAATGTAGAAGGCAGTGTGGGTGCAGCTTTAGGAGCAGGCATTGGTGCAGGTATTTATAAAGAATTAAAAGAGGCTTTTGCAGATACGAAACCTATTGAACGCATAGAGCCTAGGGATACAAAACAGTATAATGCACTTTATGAAAATTGGAAAAATAATCTAGCAAAATTTGTATAAGAATAAATAATAGTTAGTCATTACATCAATATATTAATCAATAAAACACAAACAAATAATTTATAAACTTTAATACTCTATTTTATGTCAGTACTACTTGGAGAAAAAGAATTTTTTAAAGGCATTGGTCAAATTAAATACGAAGGCTTACAAAGCGATAACCCCTTAAGTTATCGTTGGTACGATGAAAGTAAGGTAGTGGCGGGTAAGCCCATGAAAGATTGGTTACGTTTTGCGGTAGCTTACTGGCATAGTTTTGTAGGCAATGGGGGTGATCCTTTTGGAGAACCAACGCATATTTATCCTTGGAATGAAAAGCAAGATGCAGTGGCGCGCGCCAAGGACAAGGCCGATGCGGCTTTTGAATTTATTACAAAGTTGGGCCTTCCTTATTATTGCTTTCATGATGTAGATGTAGTAGACTATACCAATGATGTCAATGAAAACGATAGTCGCTTACAAGCACTCACTGCTTATTTAAAAGAAAAACAAAAAGCCAGTGGAGTAAAATTATTATGGGGTACTGCAAATGTTTTTAGCAATAAGCGTTATATGAATGGGGCTTCCACCAACCCCGATTTTCATGTATTATCACATGCAGCAGCTCAAGTGAAAGGCGCCTTGGATGCAACCATTGCACTAGGCGGAGAGAATTATGTATTCTGGGGTGGAAGAGAAGGCTATATGTCGCTGCTGAATACCAATATGAAAAGAGAGAAAGAACATTTGGCTAAATTTTTACATACTGCCAAGGACTATGCTAGAAAAAATGGTTTTAAAGGAACTTTTTTTATTGAGCCTAAGCCTTGTGAACCAACAAAGCATCAATACGATTATGATAGTGAAACAGTGATTGGATTTCTAAGACAATATGATTTACTAAACGACTTTAAATTAAATATTGAAGTGAACCATGCCACTCTTGCAGGTCATACTTTCCAACATGAATTACAAGTAGCAGTAGACGCGGGTATGTTAGGTAGTATGGACGCCAATAGAGGCGATTACCAAAACGGATGGGATACAGATCAGTTCCCTACTAATATTAATGAGCTAGTAGAGTCAATGCTTATTATTGTTGAAGCAGGTGGCTTTCAAGGAGGCGGTATAAATTTCGATGCCAAGCGTAGAAGAAATTCCACCGATCCTGCCGATTTATTTCATGCACATATTGGAGGCATAGATACTTTTGCCCGCGCTTTAATTACAGCAGATACTATTTTACAAAAATCGGAGTATACAAAAATTCGCTCTACTAGATATGCTTCTTTTGATACAGGCAAAGGCAAGGACTTTGAACAAGGAAAATTAAGTTTAGAAGATTTAAGAGCCCATGCCCTAGAGAATGGAGAACCTAATACAATAAGCGGTCAACAAGAATTAATAGAAAACATTATTAATAGGTATATTTAAGTAATGCAAGCAGCTGACAAAAAATTGGGTTTATGGACTAGTACTTCTTTAGTCGTTGGCAATATGATAGGGGCAGGTGTTTTTATGATGCCTGCTACACTGGCTAGTTTTGGAGGTATAAGTTTAATTGGTTGGGTTTGTTCTGCTATTGGTGCTTTTTTACTTTCAAAAGTATTTGCACATTTAAGTTATTTATTGCCGGCTGCCAATGGAGGTCCTTATGCTTATTCACAAAAAGGTTTAGGCGATTTTGCCGGCTTCTTAGTGGCATGGGGTTATTTAGTATCGGTATGGTGTACCAATGCCGCTATCACAGTTTCATTTATAAGTGCCCTTAGCACTTTTATTCCCGCCTTGGCTACTAATTCTGTATTAGCAATTCTTACTGGCCTTTCCACCATTTGGTTTTTAACTTGGATTAATTCATTAGGCATATTTACTTCTGGTGTAGTACAATTAATAACTACTATATTAAAAATTGTACCCATTATATTAATTGGCCTTGCTGGCTTATTTTATATTCAATGGGAAAATTTCTTACCCTTTAATTCAAGTGGAACTTCTACTATTGCGGCCATTACTGCTACCACTACTTTAACCTTTTTTGCTTTTCTAGGTATTGAATGTGCCACCATTCCTTCGGGCAGTGTGGCTAATTCAGCAGCCACAGTAGCCAAGGCTACAACATTAGGTACCCTTATCGCCACTGTGGTATATATTTTAAGTACAGTAAGTATAATGGGTATGATTCCAGCAGCCCAATTAAAAAATAGTGTAACACCTTTTGCCGACGCGGCTGTATTAATATGGGGCCATGGTGCTGAGTATTGGGTAAGTGCAGGGGTTGCTATTGCTGCCTTTGGGGCTTTGAATGGTTATATATTAATTCAAGGGCAACTACCTTATGCCATTGCTAAAGACAAATTATTTCCTGAAATTTTTATACGCCTTAATACTAAAGGAGTACCTGTTTTAGGGGTGGTTATTTCAAGTGTATTTGTTTCTGTTTTAATGAGCATGAATTATACTAAAGCATTAGTAGAGCAGTTTAAATTTTTAATGCTAATGACTACTTCTACAATTTTAATTCCATATATTTTTTGCACTGCCTCTTATTTAATTATGCGATTTAAATTACCCTTTAAGTCAAGCAAAAATTTATCCATGGCTATTTTATTAGCTACACTTACTTTTATATTTTGTTTGTGGTTAATAATAGGACTAGGACAGGAAACTGTATTCTGGGGTTTTTTCTTAACTATGTCCTCTGTTCCTATTTATGTTTTTGCTGTTTGGAAACGAGATAAAGTTTAACTTTATTCATAAGATTATTCATAACACTATTCATATAATTATTTTACCGTTTTAAATTATACTCATGTCATCGCATTCAGAATCTGGAAAATTAAGTTCTTTATTTATTAAAAAAGTGTCTGCTGCTTTTATCAACGATGAACATATTACTAAGCATTGGGAAGCCTTGAATTATTTAGGCAAACCAAACATTGATAAAGCACTTGCAGAGTACGATGCCTTTGAAAAAATTTTAAAAGAAAGTGGAGTGCAAATTTTTTATTTTCCAGAAGACGCTTCAGTGAATATGGATTCTATTTATTGTAGAGATGCTGCCATTGCCACAAGCAAGGGCATGATTATTTGCAATATGGGCAAGGAAGGAAGAAAGCATGAGCCCTTGGCCCAAGAAAAAGCCTATGAAGCAGCTGGTATTCCAGTACTTGGAGTCATTACCGTACCTGGAACCATTGAAGGAGGAGATGTTGCCTGGTTAGATGCTAAAACCTTGGCAGTAGGTCACACCTACAGAACCAATGAAGAAGGTATTAAACAGGTAACCGCTTTATTAAAGCCATTAGGCGTTGAGGTTATAACGGTTCCGATGCCACATTATAGAGGCCCATCGGATGTATTTCATTTAATGTCGGTATTAAGTCCAGTGGCCGATAATATAGCGGTGGTATATTCTCCTTTAATTCCTATTGTCTTTAGAAATGAATTAATTGCAAGAGGTTTTGAATTAGTAGAAGTACCAGCATCGGAATTTGATAGTATGGGTTGTAATGTACTAGCCTTAGCACCGCGTATTTGTTTAATGGTAAAGGACAACCCTATTACGAAGTCTCGATTAGAAGCAGCAGGTTGTAAAGTCATTGAATACGAAGGTGCAGAAATAAGTGTGAAAGGAGGAGGAGGTCCAACTTGTTTAACGCGTCCAGTATCTCGTGATTAAATTCGCGTGATTAAAAAATAAAAATAATACTTATATAAAAGCTAGTAATACTTATTCTTAAGAGTATGTTTTTATTTATTCCAATCCCATAATACGATATCCCAAGAAGCGCCACCATAGCCAATGGTATGTATAACTTCAAAGCCTGTTTTTAAATGCGCCTTGATAGATCTTAGATTATCCTGTGCTACATCTGTAATACAGTAAGTAAATTCTTTTTGTAATTCAGTTTTAAAAAAGCCATACATTTTTTGAACCAGTACTTGGCCTCGATAATTCTTTCCTACACAAAGCTGACCCACTAAAACATAATTGGTTTCACTTAATGGCTTATTGTTAAAGCTTAATTTATCTGTCTCATCAAATAAGCTATCTAAAAGTGGATGTCCTCCGTAAATAGATTTTAACGCCACCATCGCATAGCCAACTACTTTATCACCTTCCTTAGCAATTACAGAAGGGCTGGCAGTATTCATTTGTTTTAAAAATTCAAAACTATATTCTGCTGTCACAAAACCTTCCTTAGTCGCTTCTTCAGCGCTAATTAATTTTTTTAAATTTTCTTTTTGTAATAAACGAATGCCTTCAATTTCTGCATCATTACTTACACGCACTATTTCAATCATCTTTATTATTTTATCTTGCATTAGCGTATTTACCAATTCGATTGACGATTATAATTATGCTTTATTTTTATCTTTCTTACTAAGCATTATAATGGCAATAATTACCCAAATAATATTTACGAACATGGAAGGGTAGGCTTGATGATAATAGGTATTTACTACAAAAAATACCCCTCCAATAGTATTGGCTAAAACATACAGTTTACTCGTAGCTGCCAGCCTGCCGGTGATATTTAAAGCGTAGGAGCCGACAATCAATATAGAGGCTATCCAGCCCAATATTTCTATGAGTATTTCAAAACGTATCATTTTATAAAAATACGAATAATAATGGCTAATATGTTAAACAAGTGTTACGCTATTTTAAGTTTTTGATTAAAGTGGCTATTATTAATTAATTATTAATACATTTGCTTATATTATGAAAAGGCAGATCATTTCTATATTCTTCTTATTTATCATTTCGTTTCATGTGATTCCAATTAAAAGTTTTTTTAATTCGAACCAAATTGAAATGTCTCAAGATATTTTCGAAGACGAAGTTGAAAAGGCGGAGGGGAAATCTAAAAAATTTGAAACACATCATTCTTTTTTTCTTGAATGTGCAACTATTCCTAATGCAACTATAATTTTTAGTTTACATATTCAAATGGACCAATTAGCCCAAGGGCATTCTAATGCCAATTTTATACCTCCTATTTTTTCATAGGGCTAGGGTACTTTTAAGAAGCTACCTTTCTACTTTTAATCAATTGTCGGTTATATAAAACCGTTACGATTAAACTTTACTTATCACAAAATATTGTATGAAATCAAGTCATATTATTGAATCTCATGATTCAGTTCAACAAATTATAGCGCAACTAAAACATTATTTGCCATCACAATCGCCTTTAAAGGATTTTGTGCACCATAATTCTTTACATGCGTTTCAAGATAAGACATTTTTCGACGCCATTTTTACCGCTAGAGATATCTTTGGATATAATGTCACACTTAATATTTCTGAATTTAGAAATTTGTATGCGCTGGGAAGGATTAATCATGAAGTGCTTAAAAAAATAATAATTGAGAATAAAGGCATTGATCAATTAGAAGAATGGGTAAATAAGTTATTAAAGGAGCAATTCAATTTTCAAAAAAATCAGCAGGTGGGTAAAATTCGAAGCTTATGGAAAAATGAATATAAAATAGATTTAGACAATCGAGTACATCCTTTGTTATTTCGTATAATTTGTGCCTATCTGGATCAGGGTATTTCTATTTGGAATTTTCCTAATAATGGACAAGGCTTTCTTGAAAACCTACGCTTAGTAGAAGCCAATAGTTTTAGTAGCTTTTTTAAATCAAGTCGTGTTAAAGCATTGTTTATGGATAACAATGTCACTTCCGAACAACTACTATTTTTAATAGTGGGCGATAAAATTCCATACCTCAATTATTTATTTGATCAGCAATTTGCACATAGAGGTTGGTCTGGTATGGTTTCTGCAATCGAAGACAATCCTAATTCTTTGTTAGATGTAAAGAAAGTACAGTTACTAGACTTTATACATCTAGAACTACTCCTTGAGATAGATGCACTAGACCAGCAATTTGGAATAAGTTGGCTGCCATTGAGCTCAAAATATACATCGGATCCATATGATCTTTTTACTGTAAGCCCGCTAGCTATTGAGGATGAGGTATTAATGTTGTTTCAAGAAGCCTTTGAGTGGAGTTATTATAATCAAGTTCTTTTTGCTTTTAAATCAAAATATGCAACAAAGCAGGAAATCGAACCTGCGCCTAATTTTCAAGCAGTATTTTGTATTGATGAAAGAGAGTGCTCAATAAGAAGACATTTGGAACATGTGGCTGCACCCTGTGTAACTTTTGGAGCGCCTGGTTTTTTTGGAGTTGAATTTTATTTTCAACCGCAAAACGGAAAATTTTACGAAAAACTATGTCCAGCGCCCGTCACACCAAAATATTTAATCAAAGAATTTGATAGCTTACAAAAAAGACCACATTCAATTTTTTACCATAAAGTTGCCGACTCTTTTATGGGGGGTATTATTTTTAGTATGACAGCAGGAATTGTTTCTATTTTTGAGCTTATACGCAATTTATTTTTTCCTAAAATGACACCAGCTATTTCTGATGCATTTTCACATGTGGAAATAAATTCAACATTAACAATTGAAAACAAAAGCCCGAATGATATAGAGCAAGGACTGCAAATAGGATTTACAATTGCCGAAATGACCCAGCGCGTCGAAAGCCAACTTAAAAACATGGGACTTGTCGAAAATTTCGCTGCTATTATTTATATTGTAGCACATGGATCTAGCAGTGCCAATAATCCACACCATGGCGCACATGATTGCGGTGCATGCAGTGGAAGGCCGGGATCGGTGAATGCGCGCGTATTTTCAACTATGGCAAATCATAATGCAGTAAGAAATGCATTGCACGAAAAAGGCATTCATATTCCTGAAGGAACATGGTTTGTAGGTGCATTGCATGACACTGCTGCAGACCAAATTAAATTTTATGATACGGACAAGATCCCCCCTATTTTAAATGAAAAACATAAATTATTTTCAGGACAGTTTGAAACTGCATTGGATTTAAATGCACAAGAAAGATCAAGAAGATTCGCATCAATTAATACCAAGGCTAATTTAAAGCAAATACGAAAAGAAATTAAAAACAGGTCTGTTTCGCTTTTTGAGCCAAGACCAGAATTAGGACATGGATCAAATGCTTTATGTATTATTGGAAGAAGAGCTATTACTAAAAATATATTTTTAGACCGTAGGGCTTTTTTAAATTCTTATGATTACACAATAGATCCTACCGGGGATTTATTAGTTAGAGTAATAAGCCCTATTGGTCCAGTTTGCGGGGGCATAAATCTGGAATACTATTTTTCTAGAATTGACAATCAAAAATTGGGTGCAGGTACGAAGCTACCTCACAACGTGATGGGGCTTATTGGTGTATCCAATAGTAGCGATGGCGATTTAAGGCCAGGCCTGCCTTTGCAAATGATCGAAGTGCACGACCCTGTTAGATTATTAGTGGTAGTGGAGCAGGTTCCCGATATTGTTTTAAAAGTGGTAAAATCATCAGAAAACATATACAATTGGTATTCAAAACAATGGATTCACTTAGTCGTCCTTAATCCAATTGACGGGAATTTATATCAATTTAAAAATGACCAGTTTGAGCCCTATGAAACTGTTTCTATTAAGACGGAAAAGGTTCAAAATTTTCAACAGCTTTTTGAAAATGCAACTGAGATGTCTGCTTTTACTATTGAAAATGCTACTACTGAAAATTTACCAATTTATTATTTAAACTAAGTACATGGAAAAATATTTACAATTCTACATTTATATTCCTTTCCTAGGTTATGTACTAAGCTTACTTATTAATAAAAAAAGGGAAGCAATTATTGCAAATATTGCATTAGGTACTAGTTTTATACAATTGGTTTTTTTAATAGGCTTTTCAATTTTTTGGTATTTAGCTGGTGCACTCGCTTTAGACATCAAACAAGTTACTTTATTGACTACTCCAGAATTTGATTTTTTTATCGATTTCTTTTTTGATCGAGTATCCTTAGTTTTTCTTTTTGTGGGAAGTATTTTAACCCTACTGGTGTCGGTATTTAGTAAATATTATATTCATCGAGAACCTGGGTTTAAAAGATATTTTAATAATGTTCAATTATTTTTTTTAGGGTACAGTATTGTTGTAGTTTCTGGAAACTTTGAAACTTTATTTTTAGGCTGGGAGATGATTGGTGTTACTTCTTTCTTATTAATTTCCTTTTACAGAAATAGGTACTTGCCTGTAAAAAATGCAATGAAAGTAGTTTCCTTGTATCGACTTGGTGATGTTTTTTTAATTTTAGCAATGTGGCTAAGCCATCATTTTTGGCATGGAAATATCTCATTCTATCAAATCCTTGATTTTGAAAAAACAGCAGCCTTAATACAAGATCATCAAGTTATAGCCACTTTTATTGGCATTTCAATTGTTATTGGCGCTGCTATTAAATCGGCGATGTATCCATTTTCATCCTGGGTGGCGAGGGCCATGGAGGGCCCTTCCAGTTCTAGTGCCATATTTTATGGCTCTTTGTCAATCCATTTAGGGGTATTTCTTTTATTAAGGACTTACTCTTTTTGGCAACACATAGTTATTATTAAAATTCTAATCATAGCACTAGGCCTATTGACTAGTTTAATTTGTAACTCTATTGCAAAAGCACAGCCTACCGTAAAAACACAAATTGCTTACGCTTCCATTACACAAATAGGTATTATTTTTATTGAAATTGCATTGGGGTATCACCAACTAGCATTATTTCATTTCATGGGAAATGCATTTTTTAGAACCTATCAAATTTTAGTTTCTCCTTCGGTTTTAAATTATTTAATACACAATCAATTTTTTACAGGGGTAGTTAAAAATATAAAACTACCAAGCAGGTTGTCCAATACTTTTTATATGCTTTCAATAAAAGAGTATAATATGGATATCACTTTATTTAAATATTTTTGGCTGCCATTTAAAAAACTAAGTACCACACTTTTATTTTTTAATAATAGGTTTTTTTATATTTTGATATTAATTCTTTTTTTATTAGGTATTTATTTAGATATCAATACCTTTCAACTGCACCCTGTATTGCTACAAATCTTTGTTTACTTATTTTCATTGATAGCGTTAATTTTAATTTTATTATCATTTAATGAACGTAAATCAAGCATTAGTGCTTGGCTAAATGTGGTATATGGGCATCTTTTTATCATGATGAGTATATCCATCAATAGTCATATTCAATTTAAATATTTATTGCTTTATTTAGTAAGCATATGTTTTTTTGGGGCTATAGGGTATAAAGCTATTAAGAATTTAGAAAAAGAAACTGACTTAATCACACTAGATCAATACCATGGTAATAGCCAAATGCACCCCAAATTGTCCATTTTATTTTTAGTAGCCTGTTTGGGTTTAATTGGGTTCCCTATTTCCCCTTTATACATAGGTATTGATTTACTTCTTACATACATTGAAAGTGACCAATATCTTATCATGACATCAGTTGCCTTCTGCTTGATTTTTATAGAAATATCATTGTTGCGTATATATACCAGACTCTTTTGCGGAATTCCATTAAACGCTAAGGAGCCTATATCATTTAAATCGGCTTAAAATTATTTTTTCAATTAACATTTTTAATTTTATTAAATTTACATTATGAGTCAATCTAATCAGATTTCCACTTTTTCCTCAAAATACCTTAAGGATGACTTACCAGCAGGCTTGGTTGTTTTTTTAGTGGCCTTGCCTTTATGTTTGGGTATTGCTTTAGCCTCTGGTGCGCCATTATTTGCAGGCATTATTTCAGGAATTGTAGGTGGCATTTTAGTAGCATTTTTAAGCGGTTCAGCCTTAAGTGTTACAGGTCCTGCTGCAGGTTTGACGGTTATTGTTTTAAACGGAATCACTGAATTAGGTAGTTATGAAACATTTTTATTCGCAGTAGTACTTGCAGGAATGATTCAAGTAGCGCTTGGTTATTTAAAGGCAGGGGTAATAGGCTATTATTTTCCTTCTAGTGTTATTAAAGGAATGTTAGCTGCAATTGGAATTATTTTAATATTAAAACAAGCCCCTGTGGCTATTGGATACATAAAGAATTCAGGCGTACAATATCATATTGGTGCCATTATTATTGCTGCAATTTCTATAGCTATAATTTTAATTTGGGATTTACCTAGTTTGAAAAAATTTGCATTTTTTAAATTTGTACCAGGCGCCTTAATTGCTGTTATCGTAGGCATACTTTTGAATAATGCTTTTCTTAGCTTTCAGCCAGCATGGGTTTTAGATGCTACGCAACTAGTTAAATTACCCAAGGCGGCTAGCATGAATGATTTTGTTAATCAGTTTACGCTACCTGATTTAACACAATTTGCAAATTATAAAGTATATGTTTTAGCTTTTACCATTGCCATTATTGCAAGTTTAGAATCTTTATTAAGTACCGAAGCTGCAGATAAATTGGACCCCTTTAAAAGAATTACCCCCACCAATCAGGAATTAAAAGCGCAGGGTTTTGGTAATATTATATCTGGTTTAATTGGCGGTATGCCAATGACTGCTGTAATAGTGCGTACTTCTGCTAATATAAATGCGGGAGGCAAAACAAAATTATCGGCAATCTTTCATGGTTTTTTATTGTTAGTGAGTGTTGCATTTTTTGCTTCATACTTAAATTTAATTCCTCTACCATGTTTAGCTGCAGTCTTATTAGTGGTGGGGTATAAATTAGCCAAGGTTTCTTTGTTTAAGGAAATGTACAAATTAGGTTGGGAACAATTTATCCCATTTATCGTCACCGTTGTTGCAATACAGTTTAGTGATTTATTAAAAGGAATTTCCTTAGGTATGCTTGTAGCTATTTTTTATATTTTAAGAACAAATTATAGAAGGGATTATAAATTTCACCAAGATTCAAAAGCAGAAGGCGGTTTGATTACTATTACATTAAGTGAACATGTAACTTTTATAAACAAAGGAAGTATTGCGCTTAAATTAAGTAATATCGAAAATGGCGCTAGTGTTGTCATTGATGGGAAAGACACTCATTTTATTGATTTAGATGTTCTTGAAATATTATATGATTTTAAAGAAAATTCAACTCAAAAAAATATCAATGTTCAATTTAAAAATATTCCATTAAGGGTTAAGCTAAGTGGCCACTAAATATTTAATTAGGTCGAATTTATTTAATTTCATTCAATGTTATAATTCATTTATAAAAACTTAAAACTATTTCTATGGAAAAATTGTACAAAAAATTATTAGACAATAATAAAAAATGGGTTAAAAAACAGTTAGCACAGGACCCACAATATTTTAAAAATTTAGCTAAAGGACAGACACCAGAATATTTATGGATTGGCTGTTCGGATAGTAGGGTGCATGCTAATACGATTACAGGAACAGACCCGGGTGAAATGTTTGTGCATCGTAATATTGCTAATATGGTGGTACATACCGATATGAACATGTTAAGCGTTTTATCTTATGCGGTAGAAGTGTTGAAAGTAAAACACATTATAGTATGTGGGCATTATGGCTGTGGCGGTATACTGGCTGCCATGGGTAATAAGCAGGTTGGTTTAATTGACAACTGGTTAAGACATATTAAAGATGTCTATCGCTATCATCATAAAGAATTAGATGCTATTGCTGATGAAAATGAAAAAGCTAAAAGATTTGTAGAAGTAAATGTAATGGAACAAGTGCACGATTTAGGCAAAACTTCAATTGTTCAAAATGCTTGGAAAAATAAACAACCCTTGCACGTCCATGGCTGGGTGTACGACATTCATGATGGAATCATTAAGGATTTAAATGTGACTTTTACTTGCACCAAGGATTTACACAGCGTATATCATTTGGATTAATAATGAATTATTGATTTTTAATAGTTTATAAAAAAAATGAGTATTTGATTTTTCTAGAGTTAATATTAAGTTGACATTGAGGTAATATTCTGGTAACATTGAAATCTGATCTTTACGGTATAAATATTTATACTGTGAAAAGGTTATTAATACTCATTGGATTTATTGGAATTGTAACTATAGCTCAAGCTCAAAAAGCTAAATTAACTGGTAAAATTACTAGTACTAAAAACGAAGCGCTTGCTAGCGTTTCTCTTACTTTAAATTCGGACAAAACACAGGTTTCTAAAACAGATATTGAAGGTCGATATAGTTTTACCATTGATGTAGCTAAAAACTATACACTTGTTTTAACTTATGTGGGTTATAAAAATAAAACTGTTCAAGATATTAAAGCCACTAAAGTTGGTGAAGATTTAGTAGTGGATGTTTTATTAGAAGAAGCCAATTCAAAATTAGTGGACGTAACTGTTTCTGCTAATAGATCCTCTAATAAAGGCTCTACCGATATCGCTTTAATTTATTTTCAAAAGAACATCAATACAGTAGCTTCTGTTATTTCAGCAGAAACTATTAAAAGAAGCCCAGATAGAAATACAGCAGAAATTTTAAAAAGAACACCAGGTACTACCATTCAAGAAGGTAAGTATATTGTTGTAAGAGGTTTGGCTGATAGATATAACCAAGCTATGTTAAATGGTATTTTATTAACAAGTACCGAACCTGATCGTAAAACTTTCTCTTTTGACTTATTCCCTTCTCAAATTATTGATAACATTATTATTAATAAAGCCTTCGTTCCTGAACTACCAGGTGAGTGGGCCGGTGGTTTAATTCAAGTAAATACTAAAGATGTTCCTTCTAAAAATTTCTTTAATATTCAATTAGGTACAAGTGCGAATAGTTTAATTACAGGAAAAGATTTCTTTAAAGACAAAGGTGGTAAAACAGACTGGTATGGTATTGATGATGGTACAAGATCTTTACCTGCTGGCTATACAACGAAGTCTAATTTTGATACATCTAGTATAGCTGCAAAAACAGCATTTGGTAAAACAATGTCAAATAATTGGGCTCCTGTGCAAACAACTGCAAAGCCAAATATTAACATGCAAATGAATGGCGGTTTTGCGGGAACACTTTGGGGTAAAAAAATTGGGGGTATTATTGGTATTAGTTATGCAAATGCTTATCGTTTTCAGGATAATACCAATAACCAAAATGGTATTACCGATGAGAAATTTAATCCTATCACTGAATTAAAAGATAGCAAGTATTTCCAAGATATTAATATGGGTGCGATTGCTGGTTTATCTATGTTCTTAAACCCTTTGAATAAAATTAGTTATAAAGCAATTGTAAACGTTAAAACATCAAATTCTTATAACTCAAGAATGGGTACCGACTATTCTAGACAAGATCTAGTAAAAGGAAACGAGTTTATTTTTGGCCAAAATGTATTTTTTACCAACCAATTGAATGGTGAACATAGCTTGTCTCAAAAATTAAAGTTTAATTGGTATGGGGCGTTTAACATTTTAGATTCATATACACCAGACCAAAGAAGAATTATGTATACTAAAAGTGTAGGTGGATCTGACCCCTATGTACTTAATATTTCAAATACTTTATCTCAGCAATCTGGTAGTAGAATTTACCAAACCTTATCCGACTATATTTATACTGGTGGAGGTGACCTTACCTATAAAATAAAGCAACAAACTATTAAGGCTGGATATATGATACAAGTAAAAGATCGTTTATATGACGCTCAATTATTTGCCATCACCATGCCTAATGATAATTCTGCTTTAAGATTATTAGATGCATCAAATGCTTTTGATCCTTCTAATTTTGGAACAGGCTCGGATAATAAATTTGCCTTTAACGCTATTCAAAACAGAAACTTCAGATACATGGCTAATACCATTTTAAATGCAGGTTTTTTACAGTTCGATAATAAATTATCTGATGGTTTAAGAGTGGTTTGGGGTTTAAGAGTTGAGAATTTTGATCAATTAGTTGGATCTGTGAAGAAGTGGGATCCTCGTCATACTTATACTAAGGTTACTGATTATTTACCAGGTGTGAATACGACCATTAAATTATCTCAAAAAGCGAATTTAAGAATTACAGGTTCGCAAACAGTTATTCGTCCAGAATTAAGAGAATTATCAGCATTAAACATTTATGATTTTGAATTAAATGCAGCTGTTTCTGGTAACCCTTCTTTAAAGCGAACAAAAATTACGAATACAGATTTTAGATATGAATTATATCCTGCCGCTGGCGAATTATTTACGGTAGGTGTTTTCTATAAAAGTTTTGAAAATCCTATTGAAAGTATTTATCAAGAAGGCGCTGGAGGTTCAAGCTTATTCTCTTTCCAAAACGTTTCAAAAGCAACTGCCTTTGGTTTTGAAATTGAAACAAGAAAAAAATTATCAAAAAGATTCACAGTACAAGCGAATGGTTCTTATATCAATTCTAAAATTGATGATGCTGCTTTAAATGTAAGGAGGGCTTTACAAGGTCAATCTCCTTATATCATCAACACGGGTTTATTATATGATGTGGTTGAAAAAGGATTCAACGCCACTGTATTATTCAATCAAGTGGGTAAGAGAATTTACTTGGTGGGAGATATTCAAGCAGGTGCTGGTTCACCAGATGTTTATGAAAATCCTAGAGCATTGATTGATTTTCAAATTAGCAAGAAATTTTCAAATAATAAAGCAGAGATTAGGTTTACAGTTTCTGATCTCTTAAACCAAAGACAAATTTTCTATCAAAATAATAATAATAATACTGAATATGATAAAGCAAATGATGCTACTCGTTTTTCAAGAAAATTTGGTACTACTTATGGTGTAACACTTAACTACTCATTATAACAAACTAAATCAAAAACTTTTTTTAAATACAACAACAATGAAACAATTATTTATTTTATCTCTAGCTTTTTTAGCCGTAACCGGTTGCAGAAAGATTGAAATGGATGGCGAAAAAGAAATCTTCGTAGTAACGAAGGAAGTTGCCCCTGTAGGTGTGGTATCAAATACCATTACTTTATCAGGTAAAATTACAAAAGACACTACTTTGTATGCAAAAGATGTAAACTACCTATCTGGTTTAGTTTATATTACTAAAGGCGTCACATTAACAGTTGAAGCTGGTGCTAAAGTGCAAGGAAAATCTGGTTTAGATGTAGCATCTTTAGTGATTACACGTGGTGCTAAAATAGTGGCAAAAGGTACTGCTGAAAAGCCTATTATTTTTACATCTGCTGCCTTAAATCCACAATCAGGTGACTGGGGTGGAATAGTTATATTAGGTACTGCAAAAGTAAACCAAACATTAACATGGAAAGGTGCTGCTGTAGTTGGCTTAACTTCAGTGGAGGGTGGTGTAAACGATACAGAAGTAGGTTATGGTTTAGCAGGTTCTGGTGATGCAGCATTCCCCACTGGAAATGATGCAGATAATTCTGGTATTTTACAATATGCAAGAATTGAATATGCTGGATATGCTTACCAACCAGATAATGAGTTGAATAGTTTAACAATGGCTGGTGTGGGTAATGGTACAACTATTGACCATATCCAAGTAACTTATGCAAAAGATGATGCATTTGAGTGGTTTGGTGGTACAGTAAACTGTAGGTATTTAATTGCTTACAAAACTCAAGATGATGATTTCGATACTGATTTTGGATATTCTGGAAACGTTCAGTTTGGTATTGTATTAAGAGACTCTGCTATTGCTGATATCTCAACTTCTGAAGCATTTGAATCAGATAACGATGGTAAAGGTTCTACTTTAGCTCCTAAAACATCTGCTGTATTCTCAAATATTACAGCAATTGGACCAAGAATTGATCCAGTTTCTGCTAAAGGAAATACTTTGTTTAGAGCTGGTGCACATATCAGAAGAAATACTGGAATTTCTATTATGAATTCAATTATTGCAGGATGGCCAGTAGCGATTCAGTTTGATGCATCAACTGGTACTGCAGTAGATAAAAATATTGATGATAGTACTATCAGAATTAAGAACACAACTTTTGCTGGTAATACTGCGAATATTACTTACACTGCAAGTGGTACACCCACTGGCGCTACAGCTGCTAGTTTGTTAACTTGGTTTTCAACTCCAGCTTTTGGTAATACTATTTTAACTAGTGCTTCAGCAGATAGATTAAAATTAATTCAGCCGTTTAACTATACAAACCCTGATTTTACACCTTATGCTAATAACTCTACTCCTTCAACCACTCCTGCAACCCCAAGTACAGATGCATTTACATCATCTTGGGGAACATTAGGAACTTGGGATAATGTGAATTTCACTAAGAATGGTGCTTTCACAGATTCTAAACTACAAAATGCTTTCTTTGAAAAAGTTACATTTAGAGGTGCAGTTGCTACATCTGGTGTGAACCAAACATGGTGGAAAGGTTGGACTATTTGGAAATAAGCTAGTAATTAAAAAATTGTTAGATATATAAAATAAGGCCCTTCAAAAGAGGGCCTTATTTATTTTCTCAAATTATTAGAAAAGAAGATGCTGATTAAACTGCGAATATTTAAACTGTATGTAACCTATAGAAATTTAAATACCATAATCATTTACAAACTGCTCGCAGTAATCCTTAATTAAACTTCTTACTGCTCTAAACTGCTCATTAATTTCCTCTTCTGTTCCTGTAGACTTTGCTGGGTCTGGAAAATTATAATGTAATTTAACAGCCTTGGTAGGAAAATAAGGGCAGCGTTCTTTAGCGTTATCGCATACGGTAATGACATAATCAAAATCAATACCTAAATATTCTGTTATATTATTAGAGGTATGATCTGATATATCAATATCTATCTCTTTCATAGTACCAATGGTCTTTAGATTCACGCCATGTATTTCCACGCCTGCAGAATATACGATTGCTTTGCCCGCAGTCATGCTAGCTAAAAACCCATGGGCTATTTGACTTCTGCAACTATTGCCAGTACATAATACTAAAATATTTTTCATACATCTCTTAGTTTCAAATACTATGCGTTGAATGCGTCGGCTACGCCTTTATGTAAAATTTTTCCTGCTTTAATATTTAATCCTTTCGCTAAAGCTGCATTTTCAACACAGGCTTTCTCCCAACCTTTATTGGCAATAGCAATGGCATATGGTAAAGTAGCTTGTGTAAGTGCGCGTGTAGAAGTTTGTGGAACTGCCCCTGGCATATTGGCTACACAGTAATGCAAAATATTTTGCTCCATGTAAACAGGGTTCTCATGCGTTGTAGGTTTGCAAGTTTCAATGCAACCTCCTTGGTCAACAGCAACATCCACCAATACGGTGCCAGCTTCCATTAAAGCTAGGTCGACTTTCTTAATTAAATGAGGCGCCTTCGCACCATGTAATAATACTGCACCTATCACTAAATCAACAGTAGGTAATTTTTCTTGAATAGCCATTAAAGTAGAATACTGCGTTACAATATTCGCTGGCATTACATCCGATAAATATCTTAAACGTGTTAAGTTAGTATCCATAATAGTAACATTTGCGCCTAAGCCTGCAGCCATTTTAGCGGCCTGTGTTCCCACAATACCTCCACCAATAATTAAAACCTCTGCTGGTTTTACACCTGGCACACCTCCTAATAATTTTCCTTTTCCTCCAAATGGTTTACCTAAATAATAAGCACCTACATTCACAGCCATTCTTCCTGCCACTTCCGACATAGGAACTAATAAGGGTAATGAACCATCTGGTAATTCAACAGTTTCGTAGGCAATACAGACTGCAGCTGATTTCATCATCGCGTCAGTTAATTCTTTTGAGGCTGCAAAGTGGAAATAAGTAAATAAAATTTGTCCTGGTTTGATTAAAGGAAATTCCGCAGCTAAAGGTTCTTTTACTTTAATAATCATTTCAGCAATAGTGTATACTTCTTTAGCAGTCGCTAAAATACTGGCACCCGCTTTTATATAAGACTCATCAGAAAATCCTGAGCCAAGACCTGCCTTGGTTTCAACATGCACAGTATGTCCTTGTCTTGTAAGTGCATCCACACCTTCTGGTGTTAAACCCACTCTATACTCTTGAATCTTAATTTCTTTTGGAACTCCAATGATCATGGTATTTTGTTTTTATTTCTGTACAAATATCCATTAAAAGAAAATATTCATTTAATAATGTAAATAATCAGTAAAATATCTTGTTTATTTGGTCAATTAGCATAAAATAACGTTCTTTATACTAGAAATTAAAGCAAAAACAGAAATTATTTCTCTATGGCACTTGACCCTATTGATAAGTCTATTTTAAAAATCCTACAAAAGGATGCCCTAGCCAAGCTAAAAGATATTAGCGCCGCCATTAATTTATCCCTTAGCCCCACGCATGATCGTATTAAAAGACTAGAAGCAGAAGGTTATATTTTAAATTATGTAACCCTACTTGACAGAAAAAAATTAGACCTTGGTTTAGTGGTACACTGCCAGGTAACTTTAGATAAACAAACCCGCTCCCATTTTTCTGAATTTGAAAAAACTATTGCACAATTTCCTGAAATAATATCTTGTAGTTTGGTTTCGGGTAGTTTTGATTATTATTTAAAATTAGTCACCAAGGATGTAGAGTCGTATAATAAATTTTATCAGGAGCGCTTAGCCGTGCTACCCATGGTGGCGCATATTAATAGTTTATTTGTAATGGATGAAATTAAAATAACTACCGAGCTTCCACTTTAGAAATTAATTAAAAATAATAATTAACCATGTACAATATTCCTCATTTCAAAGCCAAGGATCATCAAGAAGTATTGGACTTTATGCAAGCGAACCCTTTTGTAACTATATGTGGGGTGGATGCAGAAGGTTTTCCCGTGGCAACGCAGGTGCCTGTTTTATTAACTATAGAGAACGATAAAATTATTATTAGTGGGCATGTTATGCGCAAGCAAGAACATACCATTGCTTTTGAAAATAATAATAAAGTATTAGTCATATTCTCTGGGCCATCGGCCTTTGTGAGTGCGAAATGGTATACCACAAAAAATATGGGAAGTACCTGGAATTATCAGTCGGTACAAGCAAAAGGAAATTTAGAAATTAAAGATGAAAATCATTTATATAATTTATTAGAAAAGCTTACACTGCATTTTGAAAAAGATGCGAATGCGCCTACACAAGTAAAAAACTTATCAGCTGAATACCTGGAGCAGAATATGAAGGCTATTTATTCTTTTGATATTTTAGTAAACGATTTACAACATGTTTTTAAATTAAGTCAGAATAGAGACGAAGCTTCTAAAGCTAGTATTCATCAGGAACTTAGCAAAGGCGATGCGGCTTGTAAGCATATGGCTGCTGCTATGAAAAGACCTGAGTAATTCTAGTAATAAATCCTAGTAATAAAATATTTTTACTTTTTCGAAGGCTCAATCAAGTCCCATAAATTTCCATAGATATCTTTGAATACAGCAACCATTCCATATTCTTCTTTATGAGGTGCTATGGTAAATTCAACTCCTTTAGAAATATAATTTTGATAATCTCTTTCAAAATTATCGGTGTATAAAAATAAAAATACACGACCTCCGGTTTGATAACCAATAAATTTTTCTTGTTCGGGCGTAGCCGCTTTGGCAAGTAATAACATACAACCATTTTCAGATCCTGTTGGTTGTACCATGACCCATCTTTTAGTTTCAGATAAAACAGTGTCTTCAATTAAAGTAAAGCCTAATGTAGTATAATAAGCAATGGCTTCGTCATAATCACGAACCAGAACAGCAATATGTACAAGTCTTTGTTTCATATTTCAAATATACAATTAATTAAAATATTTCTTTAACTTCACCACTCTATTTATTCTTAAAATTCAATGTCAATGGCTGCTGTTAAAAATTTAATTTTCGATTTAGGCAATGTTTTATACGATATTGATTTTAAAAAAATGAATACCGCTTTTGCCTCCATTGGTATTATAGACATTGACCAGTATTTTACTTTAAATAAATCACGCAAGTTATTTTTAGACTTAGAAATGGGCTTTGTGAATGAGCAGGCATTTTATGAGGGTGTAAGAACCTTGGTGAATTTACCTTTAAGTAATGAGCAAATTCATTTTGCTTGGAACGCCTTATTAGTGGGCTTTAGAAAAACTAGCATTGATTGGATTCAGCAAAACAATACCAAGTACAATACTTTTTTATATTCCAACACCAATCAAATTCACCACGATTATTTTATAGCAGAGTTTGAAAGCAAAGTGGCTGCTTACCCTTTTGTATCTCTATTTAAGACTCCTTATTATTCTCACGAAATGGGTATGCGTAAACCAGACCCGACGTCTTTTACTTATATATTAGAAAAAGAGGGGTTAATTGCGGAAGAAACCCTTTTTATTGACGACAATGAACCCAATATTATAGCAGCCGCCTCTGTAGGGCTTCAAGTGCTGCATTTAAAAGAAGGTATGAGGGTGGAAAAGGATATAGCTGCCTATTTATAGTCTCTAATTCTTCTTAACTTCCTCAAATTCAATGTATTCTGCCTTAACTGGCTCTTCTTTGGAGGCATAGTTTGCACTCGTATTTTGACTAGACTTTTGATTGTTTTGCGCATTTCTGACCGCTTCAGCCTGTTGCTTCTGCATTTGCTCCATATTCTT
>SHWX01000015.1 GCA_009693615.1 Chitinophagaceae bacterium
AGGATAAGAAAATAGTAGATAAATACAATTTATGGGGCCAGAAGAAATTTATGGGCCGTACTTATATGGGCACTACTCGTACAACTTTTTTGATTGATGAAGCGGGAATGGTTAGACATATTATAGAAAAGCCAGATACCAAGGACCATACCAAAGAAATTTTTGCTATTAGCGGTTGGTAATCATTAAACCCTTTTCCTAAATTGCAGTCGAGGCGTGTATAACGGCACTTTACTGCTATAAATAGACCGTATTAAAGAAGATATACATTCGCTACAGCTAGAGGCGGCAACAACAAAAGGCTTAATTAAATAAGTTCTAAATATTTTATTTCGAATATTTTTTTTATAAATTTTTTTGATTTATTTTTTCTTTTATATATGAGTATTGAATTCGATAAATATTTTTACTTTTTAGCAAGAGTGGCCAGCAGGTATTATTTAATTGCAGGCGCTGTTTTCTTTTTATTTTATGTGTTATTGAAAAATAAAATTCTACATAAAAAAATACAATCCCTTTTTCCTAAGAACACCGATTACCTGCGTGAAATACTCTACAGCACTATTACCATTTTTATTTTTGCATTCATTCCTCTATTCTTTATTGCAAACCCTGCTATGAAGCCCCATACCACTTTATACGATAATATTAGTGACTATGGCTGGTTCTATTATTTTTTAGCCTTTCCTATCATGTTTATCATGCACGATACTTATTTTTATTGGACGCACCGTATCATGCACCATAAAACTTTATTTAATAGTATGCATTTGGTACATCATAAGTCTACCAACCCTTCGCCCTGGGCAGCTTATGCCTTTCATCCTTTAGAATCCATTGTGGAAGTGGGTATTTTCGTGGTATTTTTATTTACACTTCCTGTGCACAGATCACATATTGTCATTTTCTTTATACTTTCTATTATGTATAATATTTACGGCCACTTAGGCTGGGAATTATATCCAAAAGGTTTTAGTAAAAGTCTAATTGGCAAATGGGTGAATACTTCTGTAAATCATAATCAACACCATAAATATTTCAAAGGCAATTATGGTTTGTACTTTCTTGTTTGGGATAGAATGATGGGTACTATTCGTGCCGATTATGATGAAGCTTTTGAAGAAGTAAAAAGCAGGTAAGTGAAAAGACGCACTTAATTATTTTGCGATTACATATACCGCCCAACTCATTAAATAAGCAAGGCCCGTCATCATAAAAAATTGAATGGTTGGCCATTTCCAAGACTGCGTTTCTCTTTTCACTACAGCAAGCGTACTCATACACTGCATGGCTAATACATAAAATACCATGAGAGATAAAGCAGCCGCTAAACTATACACGGGTGTGCCATCGGGCCTTACCGCTGCTTTTAGTTTTTCTCTTAGTGAGCTATTGTCCGATTCTTCCACACTATATAAGGTGGCCATCGTGCCCACAAATACCTCTCTTGCTGCAAAAGAAGTAACTAGGGCAATACCTATTTTCCAATCAAAGCCCATGGGCGTAATCAATGGTTCTATTTTTTTGCCTAAAATACCTGCATAAGAGTTTTCTAATTTTTCACTACTGTACTGCTTCTCTATTTGTTTTAGCGTCTTGGTGTTTTCAGTATTTGATTGAAGGGCTTCAGTATTCGAAAGCATTAATTTTTGCGCTGCATAATTTTCATTTATTTTTTGCATAGGAGCAGAAGGGCCATAACTACTCAAAAACCATAGCAGTATACTTATTACTATAATTACCTTACCTGCATCTCTTACAAAAATGCCTGCTTTCTGTATCATGGTAGTGCCTATATTTTTCCAACGAGGGGCTCGGTACTCGGGCAGTTCTAAAATAAAATAACTTTTCTCCTTTATATTAATAAACCATTTCAAAACCATACTGGCTAATAGGGCCATTATAATACCCATTAAATATAAACCCATCATCACTAGTCCTTGTAAGCTTAAAAAACCAAAGTACATTGTATCATCAATTACTAATGATATTAAAATAGTGTATACCGGCAGTCTTGCACTGCAACTCATAAAGGGCGTTACCATAATGGTGAGTAAGCGCTCTTTTTTATTTTCAATATTTCTGGCACTCATAATAGCAGGCACTGCACAAGCAAAACCACTAATCATGGGCATTACGCTTTTTCCATTCAATCCTACTTTACGCATAAGTTTATCACTTAAAAAACTAATGCGCGCCATATAACCCGTGTCTTCTAATAAAGTAATGAGCCCAAATAAAATCATGATTTGTGGAACAAATACGACTATGCCTCCAATACCAGCTACCAGTCCATTCACCAGTAAGTCCTCCCACCAAACACTCGGCAGCACTGTGTTTAAATAAGCAGTCAAATTGGTAAATATCCATTCAATGCCATCCATTGGAAATTTAGCCATCCAAAAAACCGATTGAAATAAAACAAATAATACGGAAAGTAAAATAGCATAACCACCCACACGATGTAAAAAAATGGAATCTAATTTTTCAGATCTTTTTTTCTTGGCAGTAGGGTCGGGTTCTTTCACCCTTCTTTTCATGAGGGCTCCAATATGACTATACCTTTCTAATATTTCTTGGGCCTGTGTTTTAGTATGGTTAAAATCGTTGTCAATTTCAATTTGCTCTATTTGCTCTTGCATTTCATTTTCTAATGGAAATGCCTCATGGTGCATTAAATAATGCAAGGCTGCATAATCGCTATGTGTTGGATATAATTTTTTAAAAGCGTCAATGGCCGCCGGCGCTAATTTTTTATTATCAATAAAGCTTTGCTGATTTTTTGAACGTGTGGTTTGAATAATATTCGTTAAAGCCGTCTTTAATTCTGTAAGTCCTTTATTTTTTCGGGCGTCAATGGCTACTACAGGAATACCTAAATCTTCTTGAAGCCCTGTAATATCTATTTTAATTCCTTTTTTAGCCGCTAGGTCATTCATGGTTAATGCCAAGACTACAGGAATTTTTAAATCAATAATTTGACTACAAAAAAGTAAATTCCTTTTTAAATTGCTGGCATCTGCAATCAGTAATATTAAATCTGTTTTTACTTCTTCATCTACACCCATTAATACTTTATAGGCTACCCACTCATCCTCTCTCTTGGGATAAAAACTATAAGTACCTGGTAAATCAATGAGGGTGGTAGGCTGGCCCGCTAACTGTATCATCCCAGTTTTTTTATCTACCGTTACGCCGGGGAAATTGCTCACTTTTTGGTGCATACCGGTAAGTGCGTTAAAAAGAGAACTTTTTCCGCTATTGGGGTTTCCTACTAAAGCAATATGTATGCCGGCATTCATGAGGTGGCAAAGCTAGGTTTTATGATTGGGTCAGACTTACGAAATTAGAAATTGAGTAGAGGGCGAAAGATGATAAAAATCATATCAAATTTTAGAGATCCGAGTGTTTTGCTAATAGCTTTATTTAACTTTAGGGCTCAATTAGATATGTATGCGCAGTATTGCCTTGTTCTTAGTGGTCTTATTCCCCATTTTATTGAATGCTCAAAAGCTTAAAAGAGCCGATAAATTGCTTATTCAAAACTTAGAAACTCATATTAAATTTTTAGCAAGTGATGCCTTAGAGGGTCGTCGTGCAGGAACACCAGGAGAACAAAAAGCAGTAGACTATATTACTTCGCAATATCAAAATGCAGGTATACAAGCCATGGGTAATAATGGCTTTATTCAAAGCTTTCCTATTGATGAAGGAAAAAAATTAACAGCAAGCTCTTTTATTAAAGTCGATAAACAAAGTCTTTTATTAGATGCTGATTTTTTCCCAATTTCAAATAGTGGCGTTGGTAATATTAAATCCTTGGCATCTGTTTCTTTAAATGAAGCCAATCAAATTTGGTTTAAAGATATGGATGAAGTTTTAGAAGAAAATACCAGCAATCCGCATTTCGATATCAATGAATGGTTGCTTACCACTACTAAAGAAACAAAACAAAAAGGAGGGGCTGCTTTATTTTTATACAATAGCGGCACACTGGTGGATAATATTCAATATTATAAATTTGATACAGCTAAAGCATTACCTATTCCTGTTGTATATATTACTAAAAAAGGGTTCTTAAAATATTTTAGTGATGAACTAAGTACTTATGAAATTCAAGCTAGTATTGAGTTTGAGCATGCTTCAAGAACTGCGCATAATGTAGCTGCCTTTATTGATAATAAAGCTGCAAACACTGTTATCTTAGGTGCCCACTTAGATCATTTAGGGTATAACGAAGACGGTAACGCACTTGATATAAATAATAATATTAGAAATGGTGCCGATGACAATGCAAGTGGAACAGCTGCTTTAATTGAATTAGCAAAAGCACTTCAAAAAAAATCGCCTAAAAATAATAACTATTTGATTTTGCATTTTTCTGGAGAAGAGTTAGGCTTATTTGGTAGCAAGTATTGGTTAGAGCATCCTACCTATGCAGGTAATTATAATTACATGATTAATATGGATATGGTGGGTCGTTATGATACAGCAAGAAAATTAACAGTAGGGGGCTTTGGGACATCTAGTAAGTGGGCAAATATTTTAGCAAGCATTCCTACTAATTTAGTTACCCATTATGATAGCGCTGGTTCTGGTCCAAGCGATCATGCTAGTTTTTATAGAAAAGACATGCCTGTTTTATTTATGTTTACAGGTAGTCATAGCGATTACCATAAAGCCACCGACGATTGGGATAAAATTAATTATATAGGAGAGAGTCAAATTATAAGATATGTAGAGTCTATTATTAAAGTCACCGATGCAGTAGGGAAATTAGATTTTCTTAAAACCCGAGAGGCTGCCATGGGCCGAAGCACTAAGTTTACCGTAAGTTTAGGGGTAATGCCTGATTATGCTTTTACAGGCACTGGCGTTAGAATAGAAGGTGCTAGCCAGGGTAAATTGGGAGAAAAAATTGGATTGAAAGGCGGTGATGTATTATTGCAATTGGGCGACTATAAAATTGTAGACGTCATGAATTATATGACAACACTTTCAAAATTTAAAAAAGGAGACAAGACTAGTTTAACTTATAAAAGAGGTACTGAAGAAATAAAAATTGATATTGAATTTTAAATAAAATTTATTTGTGAGCAGTAAAATAATTTTAGACCAAGACGCCATTAACGAAAGTGATTTTGAGGGCTCTCGCATTTTAGGCATTACAGCGCCTATCAAGAATTTTCAATTCTGTATTTTACTGAATCAATACATGGGTTTTGAATTTAGATTCAATCCCGATCATGAAATTGCTTTAAAGAGAAAAAATAGAACTTATTATTTTTCAATGTATGAAGGTAATGAGCCCAATACTTCTATTCATCATTTTGTATACCATAATCAATTCGATGGAGAATATTTATTACCTGAATTAAAACACATGGATTTTATTTGGTGGATAAGAGGGGAGTGGATTGAAGATGAAAAAGTAAATGACATCTTACAAACCGTCCGTGGTATTAAAGGCGTGCAGTTAGTTGCTGAATTAACGCCCGATCAAATAAAAAATAAAGGACATCTTATTTTTGAATAAGAAGACCAGGTCTAATCGATATAAATTCTTTTTTCTTTCGCAGCTATACATTCACCAATGGGTGAAGTATATTCAATACCCATTTCTTGTAAAATAGTTTGCACTTCTTTTAAACCTGTAGGCGCCACTGCAATGAGTAAACCTCCATTGGTTTGCGGATCGGGTAATAATAATTTAGCTTCTGTTTCATCTACACCTGTTCCTAAAGCCACGCCATCACTAACTGAGCTCCAATTGCGGGCAGTAGCACCTGGTATTGTTTTTTGAGCTATATAATTTCTTACAGCGGGTATAATAGGTATTTTATTATACTGAATAGACGCCGATAAATTACTGCCTTCCATCATCTCTGTTAAATGTCCAAGCAAACCAAAACCAGTAACATCGGTCATGGCATGGACTTTTTTTATTTTTCCTAAAGCTTCACCGGCTTTATTAATGGTGGTGAGTTGCTTTACTAAAAAATTTAAATCTTCCTCCGTTAAAACTTTTCTTTTTTGTGCAGTAGCCATAATGCCCACACCTAATGGCTTGGTTAATATTAATACATCCCCTTCTTTGGCTGTATCATTTCTTTTTAAATTTTCTATAACAACGAGTCCATTCACCACTAATCCAAAAATTGGATCCTGACTATCAATACTATGTCCTCCTGCAATCACAATACCTGCGTCCGTACAAGTTTTTCTTGCACCCTCCATTACTTTTGCAGCCTCAGATGCAGGCAGTGTGGCTAAGGGCCAACCTAGGACAGCTAAGGCAAAAATTGGTTTACCTCCCATGGCATACACATCGCTAATGGCATTGGCTGCTGCAATTTGTCCAAAAGCAAATGCATCATCAACAATGGGCATAAAAAAATCGGTGGTACTTATCATCGCTGTTTTTTCATCTATTTGATACACTGCTGCATCGTCTCTACTATCGTTACCTACTAATAAATTTTTTACATTCGTTTTTGCACCTACATTGTGTGCCGCTAATATTTCAGAAAGTATAGCCGGTGAAATTTTACATCCACAGCCACCGCCTTTAGAATGTTCCGTTAATTTTATACTCATGGTTAGTTTATTATTTTTAAGTCGCTTTATTTTTTACTTCTATACACAAAGCATCAAATGCTTCAATAGTTTTTTCATCGCCTTCTACTATCCAATTTCGAATAGCAGTGGTCAAGGCTGCACTTAAATGCTTTTGCATTATTTTTAAATCCCAATTTTTATTCGTTATTTCTTGTAAAGAAATAGGATTTGCTGCTGCATGATTGGCTGACGCCGATGAAAAAGAAGCTTGGTTAATATTCATACCTATACCTAATACAGTCCAGGTCCAATCCTTACCCCTAACCAGGTTTTCAATGAGTATACCCCCTGCCTTTCTGTCACGAAAATAGATATCATTGGGCTTTTTAATCTTAGTTTCTTCACCTGCAAATGCTGCAAAAAAGGCCCTTGCCCCTAGGGCAATGGCTGCGGAAAACCCAATTTGATGGGCCGGCGTCCAAATTTTACCTGTTTTTATCTGCTTTAGCTCCAAAACATAGCTTGAAAGTAGATTTTGTCCTTTTTCACTTTCCCAGCTTCGACCATGTTGCCCCTTTCCAGCAGTCTGAAAATCAGCTGTATAGCAACTGCCAGATATCGCCAAACCCTGTTGGATTTGGTCCATGGCATAAATATTGGTACTAGGGATAGTAGTAAGTTCGATGAGCGGCTCCCCTATTAGGATATTTGGTGTGGCAGGTAACAAAGAATTGCTATTTTTGTAAAGTTAGTTTAGAATCATTTTAGTCCCTTAAATTGTTTTAACTAATAAATATTTAACTAATAAAGATAAGAATCATTGGAACCACTTTCTACCCTCAAAAGCCGTAAAAAATCAACGGTATTACAACTTACCCGCAGTTCTAAAATTTTCAAAACTATTATTCAGGCTATCCAAGATAAAAAGGGTACCAATATTATTAGTTTAGATTTAAAAAAAATACCCGAGTCTACCAGTGACTTTTTTATCATCTGCGAAGCCAATAATACCACTCAATTAAAGGCTATTGCCGATTTTATAGAATTTGAAGTCAAAACAAAATGCGCAGAAATGCCGTATAAAACGGAAGGGCAAACAGCTGCTCAATGGTTGCTCATCGATTATATTAATGTAGTAGTGCATGTAATGCATCCAGAAGCGAGACATTTCTATCAAATAGAAGATATGTGGAGCGATGCGGATGCCAAAATGCATGATCTTTAAAACTTATTATTAAAAAAATTGTTACTTGATGTTGGGGATATCCAATTAAGCAAGCATTTATAAAATATATACAACACCAAGAATTAATAGCTACCAATGATACCTGATAATAAAAAGAAGAAAGGATCTCCTTTAGGAGACGGGCCCAAATTGCCTAAGTTTAACATATATTGGATTTATGGTTTAATTGCCATTTCATTATTGTCTGCTAAATTCTTCCAGACTGCTCCAGATATTACAACTACATCAGAGCTTGAATTTAAGCAAGTGATGTTAACAGGGGGTGATGTAGAAAAAATTGACCTTGTACAAAATAAAGAATTGGTGCGTGTTTACATTAAGCCCGATAGTATTGATAAAGACTTTTACGTTCAAAAGTTAAAACGTAAAATGGATAAGGCTAAAATTAAAAACGTGCCTTTATTTGAATTTAATATAACAGATTGGAATAGTTTTAATGAAAGATTACAACGCTTCTATGAGCAAAAAGGTATCCAAGAAGTACCACAGAACGCAGTGAAAGAAGGGGAATGGTTTGGCCCAATAGCAAATACCATCTTCTCTTTAGTATTGATAGTAGTGGTTTGGGTTGTACTTATGCGTAAGATGGGCGGCGGCGGAGGAAGTGGAGGAGGTCCAGGCGGCATATTTAATGTAGGAAAATCAAAGGCTACTTTATTTGAAAAAGGCGGCACAAAAGTGAATATTACTTTCGCCGATGTTGCAGGATTAGAAGAAGCCAAAGAAGAAGTAATGGAAATTGTGGACTTTCTAAAACAACCTAAAAAATATACAGCCCTTGGAGGTAAAATTCCAAAAGGTGCTTTATTGATAGGCCCTCCAGGTACCGGTAAGACTTTATTAGCAAAAGCCATGGCGGGAGAAGCACAAGTACCTTTCTTTAGTTTAAGTGGTTCCGATTTTGTGGAGATGTTTGTAGGTGTGGGTGCAAGTAGGGTGCGTGATTTATTTAAACAAGCGCGTGAAAAAGCGCCATGTATTATTTTTATAGATGAGATTGATGCCATTGGTCGTGCGCGTGGTAAAAACGCCATGATGAGCAATGATGAGCGTGAAAATACTTTGAACCAATTATTAGTAGAGATGGATGGATTCGGTGGCGATACTGGTATTATTATATTAGCCGCTACCAACCGTCCCGATGTATTAGACTCTGCCTTATTAAGACCAGGTCGTTTCGATCGTCAGATTTCTATTGACCGTCCGGATGTAAAAGGGCGTGAAGAAATTTTCAAAGTACATTTGGGTCCTATTAAAGTTTCTGAAAATTTAGATGTACATAAATTAGCTGAACAAACCCCAGGATTTGCGGGAGCTGATATTGCGAATGTTTGTAATGAAGCTGCATTAATTGCTGCGCGTAAGGGAAAGACCGGTGTAGAGATGATAGATTTCCAAGACGCCATTGATAGAGTCATTGGTGGATTAGAAAAGAAAAATAAAATTATTTCTAAAGAAGAAAAAGAAGTGATTGCCTATCACGAAGCAGGACATGCTATTTGCGGCTGGTTTTTAGAACATGCTTATCCTTTATTAAAAGTAACCATTGTGCCAAGAGGTACGGCTGCATTAGGCTATGCGCAGTATACACCTAAGGAGCAATACTTATATACCATTGAACAATTAACCGATCAAATGTGTATGACCTTAGGAGGTCGCGCTGCGGAACAAATTTTCTTCGGTAAAATATCTACGGGAGCATCTAACGACCTGCAACAAATTACCAAGATGGCTTATTCCATGGTCACTACTTATGGAATGAATGAAAAAATTGGTAATGTAAGTTTCTACGATCCTTCACAAGAAAATACTTTCCAAAAACCATTCAGTGAAGAGACAGGAAAAATTATTGATGAAGAAGTGCGTAAGATGATTGATGCTGCTTATCACCGCACTTTAGATTTATTAACTTTAAGAAAAGCAGAAGTAGAAAAATTAGCTAAAGAATTATTAGATAAAGAAGTTTTACATAAGAGTGATGTGGAAGCCTTAATTGGAATGCGTCCATATGAAGAAGAGAAGGTAGTCACTTTTGATGTAGAGGAAACTAAAACAGAAGAAACTAAAACAGAAGCGACTGCTGAACAAAATACTAATACTGCAACAAGCGATACTAATGCAAGTGCAACTAGTAGTGAAACAAATAGTGAAGCAAGCGCTGAAACAACTTCATAAGAACTGAATACTATTCAATGGAATCACAAGGAGCGAAAGCAAAAATTTTACAAAAAATTAAGCAGGCATTAGAAAAGCCTGTTGCTGTTCCCTTCCCTGATCAAATTGCAGATGGGCCTATTTTCATTCCCACCGAACAAGAATTAGCCATTGGTTTTGCGCAGAAATTTACAGAGCTATTGGGTAAATTTGTATACTGTAGTGATGAAGGGGAATTGGTGAACCAATTAGCACAACTCATTCATTCACATAAATGGGAGAAAATATATTCTAGAGAATCGGGTTGGTTAGATGATATGAAAGAATTTAGTTTTGATCCTGTAACAACCGATGATTTAGCAGGCTGTGATGCAGCCATTACCTTATGTGATCATTTAATAGCAAGAACCGGCACTATTGTTTTAAGTAGCCAACAACTAAGCGGAAGAACTTCAAGTGTGTATGCGCCCATACATATATGTATTGCCTATACACATCAATTGGTTTTTGATATTAGTGATAGCTTGGCTGCTTTTAAAGCAGAATCGGATGCCCTTCCTTCTATGATTAGTTATGCCACAGGACCAAGCCGTACGGCCGATATTGAAAAAACCTTGGTGGTAGGTGTACACGGCCCCAAAGAAGTGTACTGTTTTTTAGTAGATAAGTTATTAGATTAGTAACTTTAGTACATTCACTATTATATAGACATACTATTATAAATTAAATGAGCGACTACATGGAATGGGTGCCTGGCAAAAAAATTTACTTTCTTTCTGATTTCCATTTAGGAGCTCCTAATCAAGCGCAAAGCAATTTGCGTGAACTGCGTTTAGTAAGGTTTTTGCAAAATACCAAAAAAGACGCTGCTGCTATATTTATTGTAGGTGATATATTTGATTTTTGGTTTGAATACAAAACGGTGGTCCCTAAAGGTTTTGTTAGACTACTAGGCTGTTTAGCCAATTTATCTGATGCCGGCATTAAGCTACATATTTTTACAGGCAATCATGATTTATGGATGAAAAATTATTTAACCGAAGAGTTAAATGCAAAAATATATTTTGAACCACGTGCATTTACCTTGGGGGCAAAAAAGTTTTTTATAGGACATGGAGATGGACTAGGACCTGGAGACCAGGGCTATAAGTTTATGAAAAAAATATTTACCAACCCTTTATGTAAATGGTTGTTTGGTTGGTTGCATCCCGACTTAGGTATTCAACTCGCCAATTATTTTAGCAGCAAGAGTAGAGCAAAGACGGGCAGTTCAGATGAAGTATTTATGGGAGAAGACAAGGAGTGGCTAATTGTTTATTCAAAACAAAAGGCAAAAGAACTGAATGCAGATTATTTTATTTTTGGTCATAGGCATTATCCTATAGATATAGCCATTAATGAAACCAGTCGGTATATTAACTTGGGAGATTGGCTAAGGTCGAATAGCTATGCTGTATTTGATGGGCAGGATATACAATTACTTCATTGGAAGGAAGATTAAAAAATACTAGTTATGAATTTGGATCAACAATTTTTAAATAATTCTTTACGAAGTTATATAGTTATTGGGGCTATTTTTTTAGTGGCCTTCGTTCTAAAAAGGTTTATCTCTCGATTTTTTGCAAGCTTAATTTATACCTGGATTGATAAAAAAAATCATTCTGACTTAAGAAAAAGTCATGTTCACCGTTTAATCATTCCTATTGAGCAGTTCCTTATTTATTTGGTGGCCGTTATTGTTTTGTATGAACTTCAATTCCCAGCGCAGTGGAATATTCATTTATATAAATTGACGCTTCAAATAGTAGTAGAAGCAATTGTGAAATTATTTTTTATTATTTTATTTATACGCGTTGGATTACGAGTACTTGAATTTGTTGCCATTATATTAGAAGAAAAAGCCAAACTCACCAATGATCAAACCGATGATCAGTTAATTTTGTTTTTTAGAGACTTCTTTAAAGTAATATTGTACATTATTGGCTTTTTATTAATTTTACATTTTGTTTTTAATGAAAATATAGGAAATTTAGTTACTAGCTTAAGTATCGTAGGAGCTGCTGTGGCCTTGTCTATGAGAGAAAGCTTGGAAAATATTATAGCCTCTTTTATTATTTTCTTTGATAAGCCTTTTACCATTGGCGATTTAGTGAAAGTGAATAATTTTACGGGCACCATTGAAAAAATTGGACTACGTAGCACGCGTATTCGTACCCAGGATAAAACTTATATTTCGGTACCTAATAAACAAATGGTAGACAGCATCGTAGATAATATTAGTCTAAGAACCGAGCGTAAGATTGAACTAGACTTACAATTAAATGTAAATACAACAGCTACGCAATTAGCAGCTTATAGCCAGTATATTCAAAATGAAATAAGTCAGCTTAAAAATGTCAGTAATGTAATGGCCTATGTTTCGGAGGTAGGTAAACAATATCATGTATTACATTTAGAATGCTTAGTAAGTATGCAATTAGATTTAAATGAATTTATAGCCTTGAAAGAAAAAATAAATGTTACGGCTATTCAATATGCAAATGATAACAATATTCATTTTGCAACCACTGTGTAAAAGAAAATTAGAAATATACAGCGCCTAGCTTTATAGAGACTCTTTAAGCGATACTAAAAACTGCTTAATATTTTTTAAACTATTTAAAACGGCAATATCTTTTTCTGCCTTTTCTTTATTATTCTTTAAATAAGTTTTAGCCCCTTCGATAGAATATTTTTTTTCACGTAGTAAAAAATATAGCTGGCGTAAAAATTCAATATCCTGTGCTCTAAATAATCTATCTCCCTTTCTTGTTTTTCTAGGTTGTAGTTGTTTGAATTCTTTTTCCCAATACCTTATTAAAGAGGTGTTGACATTAAACCAGCTAGCCACTTCGCCAATAGGGTAGTATAATTTTTTAATTAATTCTTCTGAGGCTGGAATATTTAAAGTATGTATATCGGCGTCCATAGAAGCAAATGATTTTCTTCCTCTTTTGCTAACAGTTGATGAATGCGTAAAAGACATGGGTGTTCTAGAAACTGTAGGCAGCACTTCTTCCTCTAATACCACTTTGTGTATTTGCGAAATGGCTTCTACGCTTACTATTTGTTCTTGCTTAGGCGCAGTAGACTTCTTTTTTTCAACCGGCGCTTTAATATGCACTGGCTGGTCCCTTTCCATTCCAAATAAGTCAAGTTGGTGCAAGTGTTTTACCATAGAACAAAGTTAGGGGACTATTAATAGGAACTAAGCCTACTAAATGATTGGTGGATAAATTGTTAAGTATGCAGTATTTTTGCTGATGCGTTTATTTATATTAACGAGTTCCAAATTTGCCATTCCAAGGGCCCTGCTATGCCAGAAGGTATTGGATATCATTGAACTAGGATTGAGTTCAGCACAGATTCATTTTTATATAGTAGGGGATCATTTGCCAGAGCAATTACTGGTGCTGGAGCAAAACAATGATTCAGTGACTATTATAAAAGAAATAGCCGCAGAAAAATTAATCAAGGAAGTGACCAATGCTGCCATTATTCATTTTGGAGCAACGCTGCAAGGAAGTGATCATTTTCCGCATTATTTTATTCCCTTATCGCATCCTAGTTTTAGCACAGGACTTTCCATTATTCATAAATGGTCTTTACTAAAGGCCTTTAAAAACTATCTTAAAAAATCTATAGCTACTTATACCATTAATGAATGGACTACTAGTTTTTTAAAAAACAAACACAAGGCCTACACCCATAAAATACAAGAAGCTTATTTACCTATTCATAGGTTACCTATTTATGAATGGGTGGCTTTAGCAAATACTAAAAATAGTTTAACCGATGGGGCTAATTATTTTTTAGCCTTTCAACCTTTGAATGGCTTTGTTGATATGCTTAAAGAATTTTCTATTTTTAAAAAATGGCAACAAACCAATATGGCACTGGTTTTCATTTTTGAAAATGATAAAGAGGTCATGCAGGCCCAGGCTTTATTAGCGGGTTATAAGTTTAAAGAATCTATTTTTATTAAATCAATATCTAAAATGGAGTCTGCAAGCATTGCAGCAGCCTATGCTATTTTATTCAACAGTATTCGTTTTGATAAAACCAGTTTAATAGAAATGGCCATTGAGTATGGTATACCACTAATTTTTAATAATGCTGAAAATCAAAGCGCTTCTCTGCCTATCTCTTGGCAACAAGCGGGCGAACAATTTAGTTTTGAAGAAAAAGGAGGACTCTCTAATCATTTCAAATTATACTATAAGGATGAACTTTACCTGCAAGCAAGGGCAAGAATGGGGAAAGACTGGTTAGCCGCTTTATATGCAGAAAAAAAGAATACAGCGCTAGTTAAAATACCGCTGGCACTGAAGACTTAGTAAGTAAGACTTAGTAAGGTTCTTATTTAATTAATTTGTATTTTTGTGTTTCAAAATTTTAATATGCATCAGTCAAGTATTCAAGTTCAAATTGCTTTAGATGAACAAAAAATTCCTCAAAATATTAAGTGGTCTGCATCGGATAGTACAGCTACAGAAGCGCAGGAAGCACGCGCTATGATGCTTACTTTTTGGGACCCTACCGATAAAACTGCACTTCGTATTGATCTTTGGACCAAGGACATGATGGTGGATGAAATGGCCGATTTCTTTTACCAGAATTTAATGGGCATGAGTGATGCTTATTTAAGAGCCACGCAAGACGAAACCTTAGCAAACGAGTTTAAAGAATTCGCTAAAACTTTTTATACTAAATTCAGAGCTAGTCAACTTTCAGAAAACAATAAATAATAAATTATATGTCTTTAGAAACCGATGTGATGTCTTTAATGAAAGACGCCATGAAAAACAAGGATGAAGCTTTGTTAAGAGGATTAAGAGCCATTAAGGCAGAAATTATAAAAGCAAAAACAGAACCTGGTGCGAATGGTGCTATATCTGCAGAAACAGAATTAAAGTTATTGCAGAAATTAGTGAAGCAACGCAAGGATTCTTTAACCATATTCGAACAACAAAATAGACCAGACTTGGCCACCAAAGAATCGGAAGAAATTGCTGTGATAGAAAAGTTTTTACCTGCACAAATGAGTGAAGAAGATGTGAAAGCCGCTGTGCAAGACATTATTACGCAAGTAGGCGCAGCCGGTCTTGGGGACTTAGGTAAGGTAATGGGTATGGCTACTAAACAATTAGCAGGTCAAGCAGATGGTAAAGTAATTTCTGCAATTGCCAAAACTTTATTAAGCGCCTAATACTATGTGGTTAGATATACTCACAGGTACTATTTTAATAATAGCCATTTTACAAGGCTTTAGAAATGGATTAATCAAGGCAGTCATTTCTTTTTTTTCATTAATGATTGGATTAATACTTGCTTTTCAATTTGCAGGCTGGGTGGCTACTTTATTAAAAGAACATACCAAGATTGCTTCCCACTGGTTACCCTTCATTTCATTTTTAGTTATTTTAGTTTTAGTATTAATCATATTAAAATTTATTTCTGGAATATTGCAACAAACTGCTGAATGGTTATTATTAGGCTGGTTAAATAAATTATTAGGTATTGTTTTATATGGCTTCATTTATTTTACGATGCTCAGTGCTGTTATCTATTTTTTACAAGTATTAGGGGTAGTAGAAGCTGCTGAAATGAAAGAAACTTATACCTATGGCTACCTGCAAAAATGGTGGCCTTATTGTATGGAAAAAGCTGCCATTTTGATTCCATCTATTAAAAGCAGTTTTACCACTTTTTCTAACCCCTTCAAATAAGGTTCTAAATTCACATAATTCATTGATTTTTAGTAAGTTAATAAATTGTTATTTATCCAATAAGTACTTATTTAGCCTTGCTTAACTTTACCCTTTTTTAAAACGAATTAACTACCTTTAACCAATCGACAAATAGGCATAAAAAGGACGAAACATGGAATACGAGATTATAAAAGACGGGAAATATGAATACCTAGAAGTAGGAGAAGGGGAAACCCTAATGCTTTGTCATGGACTTTTCGGTGCCCTAAGTAATTTTGCCGACCTAATTGAAAAATTTAGATTCACCCATAAAGTAGTAGTGCCCATACTGCCTTTATTTGATTTAGATATTTTACACACCACCGTTGCTGGTTTAGAAAAACATATTGCTGCCTTTATTGAATATAAAAATTACACTAATATTCATTTATTGGGTAATTCTTTAGGAGGCCATGTTGCCTTAGTATATATTTTAAAACATCCTGAAAGAGTGAAGTCGCTTACTTTAACAGGTAGTAGTGGTTTGTTTGAAAATGCGATGGGCGATAGTTATCCTAAAAGAGGTGATTACGAATATATCAAAAACAAAACTGCACAAACTTTTTATGACCCTGCAGTTGCCACCACAGCTTTAGTGGATGAAATTTTTGAAATTACAAAAAATAGACTTAAAGTCATTAAAATTATTTCTTTAGCGAAAAGTGCTATTCGTCATAATTTAGGGGAAGAGTTAAATCAAATTAAGCAACCTACTTTATTAATTTGGGGTAAGAACGATATTGTAACACCTCCTTTTGTAGCAGAAGAGTTTAAAAAATTAATTCCGAATAGTCAATTGCATTTTATTGATAAATGTGGACATGCTCCCATGATGGAAGTACCTGCTGAATTTAATATCATCTTAGAAAAATTTCTTGGTTCTTTACCTAAATAATTGTCATATGATTGCAAATGAAATGGCTATAAAAGGTTTTCCCATGCTACGCTTGGAAGACACTGCGTCCTTTGTATTGCAATGCATGGAGGATTATGAAGTACAACATTTACCTCTTTTAAAAGATGAATATTTTATTGGCTTAGTGACGAAGGAGTCGGTATTAGATATTGCCTTGGATCAAAACATGGCCTCCATTGCAGAAGGCCTGCTACGTATTGGCGTGAACGGTGGGGCACATTTTACAAAAGTATTAGAATTGTTCTCAAAACATGAACTTTCATTACTGCCTGTTTTAAATGAGCAGCAAGAATGCGTGGGGATAATTACACAGAAAATTTTAAATGAAAATATAGCGCGTTTCATAGGGACAGAACAAAATGGAGCCATCATTGTGCTCTCCATTTCTCCCTATCAATATTCTTTAGCAGAGATGAGCCGCTTGGTAGAAACCAATAATGCACAAATTTTGCAATTAAATAGTTTTTTTGAGCCGGCCACCGGGGCCATGATTATTACTCTTAAAATTAATCAAGAAGAGGCATCTGCCATTATCTCTACTTTTGAGCGTTACGATTATCAAGTGCTGCATTATTTTGGCAAGTCGCCACTTCACAATGATATTGAAAGTCATTACCAACATTTAATGAATTATTTAGATGTGTAATAAAATAAAATATCAATTATTTTTTATTGCTTCTTTTTTATTTTTTTCAAACCTAGTTTCGGCACAAATAAAAATCACCGCTATACAAATAGAAGGCAATAGAAGAACGAAGCCTTATATTATTTTAAGAGAGTTGCCTTATCACGAAGGTGATATCATACCCAAAGATTCTTTAGCTATTTTAGATACCATCTCTCAACAACAACTATTTAATACTGCCTTGTTTGAGCAAGTGACTGTAAATGCAGAGAAGCTAGACAGTTTCCAAGTAGTCATCAAAATTCAGGTCCGTGAAAGATGGTATTTATTTCCCATTCCATATTTCAGATGGGTGGATAGAAATTTTAATCAATGGTGGAATGAACAAAATAGAAGCCTAGACAGGGTTAATTATGGATTAAATCTAAGTCAATCCAATGTGACGGGTAATAATGATAAATTGAATGCAGCTTTTATTGCAGGTTATACCCAACAATCTAGTCTTAGATATCAAATACCCTTTATTGATAAAAAACTACGTTATGGTTTAGCCTTGGGTTGGCAAAATGCTATACAAAAGGAAATAAATATTGCGACTAAATTAGACAAACAATTTTTTTATAAAACGAAAAATATAATTCAAGAAGGGTATCGAGCCAATGCAAGTTTATTATACCGCCCCAATTTATTTGAAAGATATAGTTTTCAAGTGGGCATGGGTAGAAATGAAATAAGTGATTCAGCTTTACTTTACCAACCTAATTATTTACCTAGTCATCAGAAAACATTTTCTTATCTAGATGCCGCTTTATCTTTTTCTCGTATTCGTTTCGATTACAATGCCTATCCTACCAAGGGGCAGTCTACCGATTTTATTTTGTATCAACGCTTTTCAAAAAATAGCAATTTAAGTTCTATTCAATTTAGAAAAATATGGGCACGTCCTTTTTCAAAGTCGAATTTTATTTTTATACAATCTAATAACCTGGTTAAGTTTTTATCCAATCAAAATTATATCGATAATAAATTACTAGGGTATGGTAATTTGCAAATGAATGGATTGGATTATTATGTGGTGGATGGAAATGCGGCAAGTATTTTTAAAGCTTCTTTTCATCATGCCTTAGGATCTTACAGTTTAAAAAATAAACTCATCCCTAAGCGAATACCTATTATTAAATATCAATTTTGGTTAAAGGCCTTTACACAACTTGGCTATGTCTATAGCGAAAAACCTGCTAATGGCAATCGACTAAACAATACCCTGCTTAGAACAGCGGGGATAGGTTTAGACATAGTGGGCATTTACGATTTTGTATTAAAAATTGATTACAGCTTGAATCAGCTTGGGGACAAAGGGTTATATTTGCATACGGGTTTTAATTTTTAAATTTTTTTGGATGAAAGTAGCTATATATAGTAGAGGCGTTGATATTGATCAACAACAATCATTGCAAGCATTACTACTTGCCTTGGATAAGTATGCCTTTACGATTTATGTCTATGCCGAATTACTACAAAAATTTAATTTACAAGCAAGCGCCGGTAAAGAACCTCTTATTGCTTTCAATTCTTTGTCTTTGATACATGATAGCATTGATTGTTTAATAAGTTTAGGAGGAGATGGTACAGTACTTGATGCAGTCACTATTGTGGGTGATAGTCAAATTCCTATTTTAGGCATTAATTATGGCAGGCTTGGTTTTTTAGCCACTATTTCAAAAGACGAATTGAGTATAATGGTAGAGGCTTTAATAAATCGCACTTATGTGATTGAGAAAAGAACTTTACTACATTTAGACGCCGACCCTATTATTTTTGGAAATGCCCCTTATGCATTAAATGAATTCGCCATTCACAAAAGAGATACCTCTCCGATGATTAAAATTCACACTTATTTAAATGGTGAATTTTTAAATTCTTATTGGGCAGATGGATTAATTGTTTCTACGCCTACCGGTTCTACTGGATATAATATGAGTTGCAATGGTCCTATTTTGTTTCCTGATTCTGCAAGTTTTGTAATTACACCTGTGGCTCCACATAATTTAAATGTACGCTCTATTGTGGTGCCAGATAGTTCTGTGATTTCATTTGAAATTGAAGGCAGAACAGAAGAACTCATTTGCGCCTTAGATGCTAGAAAAGAAATTGTGCCTAAAAATATTCAATTGGCTATTAAAAAAGAATCGTTCTCTGTTAATTTCATAAGACTCAATGAGAACAGCTATTTGACGACCTTACGAACAAAGCTCACTTGGGGCTTGGATAAAAGAAATTAGCCCATGCGTAAGCAATTTATTTATTTATTATTTTTTTTATTTTTTACCACAAGTGTACGCGCACAATATTTACAACTAGTAGAAAATAAAGGTGAATTTGGTGTATTTGCTGGCCAAGCTTCTTATAATGGTGACTTAGCGCCTAACTTACAATTTCTAAGTTTAAATTTTGGCGGGTTTTATAAAAGACAATTGAATGATTATGTAGGCTTAAGATTAAATTATGAAATTGTTCCATTAGGTGCTTTTGATTCATTGACAGCTAATAACGTGAATTCCTATGTGCTTGGAAGAAGTTTATATTTTAAAACTACCTATCAAGATATTAGCTTGATGACAGAACTTTATTTTTTAAAATTTATAAATGGCAATAAAAAATATCGCTTCAGTCCTTATTTAGGATTTGGTGTGGGTTATTTATCTCCATTAAAAGATACGAGTACTCCATTAAGAGATTCTAGTAATTATAAGATACCTGGCGCGTCCACCAAAGCACCTAACATTATTACCATGCCCTTAACTATTGGTTTCAAGTATAATGTAGTGGGTTACTTTAATGTATTTGGAGAATTCACTTATCGTTTTACAAATTCGGATCAACTAGATCATTTTGGAGATAATAATATTTACCCCAAAGAAGGTATTAATTACCAGGCCAGTAGTTCAGGTAAGGATCAATTTTTTTCAGCTAAATTGGGTTTATCGTATAATTTCTTAAGAGTATATGGTCCAGATCCAAGGCCTAAAGCCAAAAGGGAAAATCTATTTAGCAAAACAAGCAAATCAATTAATAAAGGCCCTAAAAAGTCTTTATTTGGCTTCTTTAAACGCAAATAACCTAGTTATTTTCATAATTTTACACCATGGAAAACCTGGATTTAAGCAAACTGCCTAAGCATATCGCTATTATTATGGATGGAAATGGGAGGTGGGCACAAGAACAAGGCCAGGACCGCTTATTTGGTCATTATCAAGGAGTTATAAGCGTTAGAAAAGTAGTAGAAGCGGCCACTGAAATAGGCATTCAATACCTTACCCTCTATGCGTTTAGCACTGAAAACTGGGAAAGACCTGAGCAGGAAGTCACAGGCTTAATGACCTTATTTGTGGATACGATTGCCAAAGAAGTCCCCGATTTACATAAAAATAATATTAAGCTTCGTTTTATTGGAAATTTAGGTTTACTGCCTAGTCACGCTAGAGCGGCCTTGGATAATGCCACTGCTCAAACAGCTAAAAATACGGGATTAACCCTCATAGTAGCTTTAAGTTATAGTAGCAGGTGGGAGCTAG
>SHWX01000016.1 GCA_009693615.1 Chitinophagaceae bacterium
TAATTTTAGAGTTTGGATTAGCTAGGAAGAAAGAATTAGCAGCTAATGTATTTTTACCCATAAACACTAAGCCTAATGAAGCTAAAGAGCTTTGGTATAAAAAATTACGGCGTGAATTGTTTTGAATGGTTTTTTTACTGTTTGACATATTATTTCGTTTTATTTTATAATATAATTACTAATAAATTAATGCGAATAAATACTTTGATTAAAGCTTTTTATAAGACCTAATTAATTAGACCATTAAATTAACAAAATTCTTCTAAAGAAAAATGAAAATGGGATAAGTGGTTCTTATTGATTTGAGATAGAATATATAATAAAATTAAGGCAACTGTATGGCTTTGCCTTGTTCAGCATACTTAATAGTAAGCCCCTCGGTATTAGACAAGGCAATATCCTTTTTGATGGAGCTTTCACAGCTAGCACAAGGCTTAATATGGGTAATATAAATGGGTAGCTTTTGAAGCTGTCCATTTGAAAGCTTATTAAGCACTTTCATTTCTTGCATTAATAAACGGGGCGTTAGGTGACCATACAAGGATTTATCCGGCATGGCATTGTCAAACGAAACTTCAATAAAAATGGCTTTAAGTGTATGCGCTATTACTTTATCTGCAATGGCCTTCCATAATTGTTCTAACTGATTCGATTTTTCTACTTCGTCAGCTCCTGTATCTCCTAAATAAAGTAAATAAGCATTTTTATTACGCACTAAAAAAGCAGTGCTTTCATAAGGGTTTACATGACTTAATATATAAGGCGTTACACTTAATTCGGTATTAGGTATTTCAATTTCTTTACCAGGGATTAAATAGTTATAGGTATACTTATTTAAAATAGGCTTATCACCTTCACTTCCAAAATTGGCCCAGCTCTTGGCAGTAAAATAATTATTTTTCATTATCTCTATGACCGAGCTAAATCCATAAATATTTTTTGGGCTATCATTAGGAGAATTTAAAATAAGTCCTGACACATGGTCTAAATGTGCATGTGAAATAAAATAAGCCTTAATATTATTTTTTTGAACTTCTTCCGCACTAGACACTGTAAATAATTTATTGTTTACGGCTTTTTGTAAACCTGCATTTATAGTACCTGCGTCCAAACATATATAATTGCTAGAACCTTTAGCGGCCACCATATAAGATGAGAGGTTGGCTTCATCTAGTCCGCCTTTTACACCTAGGGGTATAATGGTAAAGCCGGTTGATGCAGTTTGTGCTTTAGCACTTACACTTATATTCAGCGCAAAAATGAAAAATAAAATAATGCGAAAGTTCATGATAATATGCTTAATTATTTAGTCAATTACTTATTAGTAGTAAAGTTATCTACTTTATCTAAAAAAGCTTTCAATGTAGCAAGGTATTCTTCTTTATTATCTTGCATAGTGGCATGACCTGAATTTTTAATCATCTTAAATTCAGAACCTGGGATCATAGTTTGAAAATGTTGAATAGTGCTAGGCCTTGCTTCATCAAACTCGCCTGCTACTAATAAGGTTGGCACTTTAATGGTAGCAAGAAATGCTAAGCGGTCATACTTTAATAAATTACCAGTGGCTGTGAACTCACTAGGTCCCCACATAAATTCATATACATTAGAGCCTGAAAATAATTTAGCAGTATCGGCTTGTCCTTTTGTTCTTTCAGTTCTTCTTAAAAAGTTTTTATAATAAAGGGTTACTGCATCTTGATAAGCTGCGTTATCGTAGGTTTTATTTTTTTCATTTACTCTAATATTGGTTTGTATAGAATCGGGTAGGGAGGCAATTAAAGTATCTGCGTCCTTGGTCCAGCTTTCGGTGCTAAATAAAGGGCTACTAAAAATAATAGACTTTATATGTGAAGGGTATTTAATATAATAGTCTATCCCTAGCATGGTACCCCAGGAATGCCCATATAAGTAAAAGTTTTCAAGGTGTAGGGCTGTTCTAATTTGCTCAAGTTGTTCAACATAATTTTCAATAGTCATTAAAGAGGTATCGGTAATTCTTGTAGACCTACCACAACCCAGCTGGTCTATAAATATTACGGGGCGGTCATTGCTTAATTCTTTTAAATTTTCTAAGCCATAACTAGAAGAGCCCGGCCCACCATGTAGTAAAACTAACGCAGGCTTTGTGCCTGTGCCATTAATACGGTACCAAATCTTACCGCCTTTTACGTCTATAAAACCCTCCTTAGGACTCGTGGAGCTTGAAGTACAGCTTATTAAAAGGCTATAAAATAGTGTTAAGATTATAAGTGGCAAATAATTTCTTGTTTTCATGGCGAAGATTTTTTGCATCTATTAAGATGGAAGATACAACTTAAGACCAACTTAAATCTAGCCTACTCTAGATTATAATCTATTAAATATCTTATTTAAGCTATGAGTTTTGTCATGGAATTGTCATAAAACTTTACTTCTTTTTTTTAAACTATAAATAAAATTAATTCTGTGGTATATGTTGAAGCCGTTCATATAAATCTCTCCACAATAAATAAAATTATTATATATTTCTTTATCTTCATTAAAATATCCCCCCATGCTTAAAACTAAATTTCGCTCCATTTGTTCCGTTGCCACAGGATTAGATGTCTTAGGAGATAAGTGGTCACTTATTATTATAAGAAATATGCTTTTTCTAAAAAAGTGTACCTATAAAGAACTAATGGACAATCGTGAAAAAATTGCTACCAGGGTTTTAGCCGATCGTTTAAAAAAATTGGCATTAGATGGCTTAATTGAAAAGAACAACCACCCCACCAATAAAAAAGTATTTATATATACATTAACTGAAAAGGGAATAAGTACTATTCCTTTAATTGTGGAATTAATGAAATTTTCAATTCAACATTATCCTAATCAGGTAAAGGGTAAAACGGTAGATAAAAATAGAAGTTCTTATAAATTAATTAATGCTAGTTCAGAGCAGGCCTTTATTAAAGATGCCAAGAAGGAGTATTTAAAGTACAAGAAAACCTTACCGGCTTAATTTTCTTTATATTTAGAGCTATTTAGCGCTATTTAGTTTAGGCCCCATAGGAAGGGTATAGCCCAAACTCAATATAAATTCCATCGTACCGAAGCCTTGTTTGGCGTTTCCTTTGTAGACATCTAAGTTATAATAATAAGCGTAGTCTAATTTGCCAGCAAATTCAAGGTATAATTTTTTACGAAAGGTGCTTCTTAATGCATATTCAAGTCCGGTATTCCAACCACCAAACTGAAATCCTTTATTATTATTTTTACCAAATAATTTATTTTCTACATGTGGAATTAAGGGGCCAATACCTGCTTTCGCTAAACCATCAATGGCTATAAAATCATTTGATATTTTTTTGAAACGTTTTCTTTTTACAATATTGAACAATAAAAAATTAGCACCATTATTTAAATAATAATAATTTTCAGCAGCCCCTAGGCCTGATTTAGTAAAAATAAAACTAGAATCTATTTTAGCACCATTATAAGTGCCAGTCATACGAATAAGTTGATTGTCTTTGAATAAGGCCTTGGTATGGTCGAAATTTATTTCAAAGGCTAGGTCTTTATTTTTGTCTAAGAAATATCCAAATCTATAATTGTATTGAGGAATGCTTAATGCTTTGTTGAATATTCCTTTATCCCATCCTGGGTTATCTACCAGCATGGTATTTTTAAAAGTAAAATTATTTTTTAGTTCAGGCTGGTTAATAGTTACATTGCTTAGTGTATAGTATTCTTTATTATATCCCCAAGAAAAATAAAACTCCCCTTTTCTTTCTTTTTTTTGAGCAGAACTAGTATGCACTATAATAATAGCTAAGAATAGGAATAGATACTTTTGCATAATGGTTGGCTGGTTCGTTAATTTTTGCAAAGGTAACTTATATTATATTTTCAAACTAAAATTCAAATTCTATTTTTAAAATATATTATTTGCCCTTTAAATATTTATCCAACCATCTTCCTTGCTCCCATAATAAATGCAATACATTTTCTCTTCCTTTATAACCATGTGCTTCATAAGGCATGTATACAAATCTTGCAGTACCGCCGTGTCCTTTAATAGCTGCGTATAATCTTTCACTATTAATAGGGAAGGTTCCTGTATTGTCATCCATTTCGCCATGTGTCATTAACAAAGGTGTTTTAATCTTATCGGCAAATGCAAAGGGACTCATTTCTAAATATAAATCCTTGGCTTGCCAAAAAGTACGCTCTTCATTTTGGAAACCAAAAGGAGTTAAAGTTCTATTGTAGGCACCACTTCTAGCTATACCTGCTTTAAATAAATTGCTATGCGCAAGTAAATTCACTGTCATAAATGCGCCATAACTATGTCCACCTAGAGCTATTTTATTCCTATCACCTACGCCTAATTCAACTAATTTATCAATAGCTGCATTGGCATTCAGAATTAATTGATTTATAAAATCATCATTTGGTTTTTTATCTGGAGAGGTAGCTACAATTGGCATTTCAGCATTATCTAATATGGCATAACCTTGTGTAACATAAAATACAGGCGATCCCCAGCTAAGCATGGTAAATTTATGTTGGTTACCTCTAATTTGACTTGCATCGGCAGCACTTGTAAACTCTCTTGGGTAGGCCCAAATTAATGCAGGAAGAGGCCCGTCTTTTGTTTTATCATAACCCTTGGGTAAATATAAATCGCCCGTTAAATCAACGCCGTCTTTTCTTTTGTATTTAATTTTTTCTTTTGTCACGCCCTCCATACTTACATAAGGGTTTGTGAAATTGGTAATTTGAGTTTTACTATTGTCACTAATATTTCTAATATAATAATTAGGCACTTCCTTTTCTGTTTCTCTTCTACTGATAACTTTTAAATTATTAATATCAATTACTTCCATTACCATTTCAAAATTATCTTCCGAAGAGCGCCACAAAATAGAATTGGTTTTTGTATTTAAATCAAAGGAAGCAATATAGGGTAAGTCTCCTTTAGGAGAAGCACCTGTCATATTATTCATTAAAATGGCCTGACCATTATTTGTCATGGCAATTACATCACGATTAAATTTATTCTTAGTGGTAACAGGGCTGCCTGGGTTGGTATAGGCATCGGTCATATTGCCTTGGAATAAAGTAGTGAAGCTATTTATGCTAGCATCATATCTGCTTACTTTGTATTGTTGTTTACTACGCAACATTTCTGTCACTAAAGCAATATGTTCATTACCCCAAACGGTTCTGCTGTATCTAGTGCTTATTTTAAATAATTCTTTTGCACTACCTGTAAAAGGAGCTGCAAGCGCCATTACTGCATCATGAAAAGGAACATTCTTTTTCATGATACCACTATCTAAAGGTATTGCATATGTTATAGTAGCTGCTTCATCATCTTTCCAATCAAAGGCTCTAGCCACATTTTGCACATTATCATAACCACTAGGTGTTGTTTCTGCTGAAGGTAGGTCGGCAATGGTTTTTACAATTTTACCATTTATGTCGGTAACATTTATAGTGGCTGCAAAACCACCTACTGTTACTAAGTAAGAGAAAGGCTTATTAATAGTACGAGTTAATAAATAATTTTTATCGGGAGAAAGATCTAATGAACTAGTAATAGTAGGCGAACCTATTTTAGTTTCTACACCTGCTTTATTTTTTACTAATTGTGCAGTGACTAAAAATTCAAAAGCATATTCATCGTAAGGCGATTTAATTAAATCTTGGTAAGTCACACTAGGTGCTACTTTTCCTAAACTTTCTTGAATAGTGGGCCCTTTAGGTGTAATAGGCTTCTTATTCATTTCAGCTGCAGTATGCGTATTAATTTTATATAATACCGTGACATCGTCTAACCAAATTAAATTGTTACTTAAAACAATATTTACGGGGCTTTTATTTATTTTACTACAAGTGTTTGTTTTAATATCTATTACCCAAACATCTACTGTGCTTGCTGTGACATTATAAAAAGCAATTTTATTTTCAGAAGGGTTCCAGCTGGGGTTTAAAGCAGAAATATTATTAGGCAAACCTGCAATAGAAACCATTTTACCCGTTACTAAATTCTTAAGGCTTAATTGCTTTATAAAATTTTGTCTTGATAAAGAAAAATTATTCGGGTTAATACGCATACCTGCAATTTTAAATTCAGGTTGGCCTAATTCCTCCACTGTTGGGTATAAACTTCTTTCCATCACTAACATATATTGCGCATTTCCATCTACACTAATAGTAGGTGTAGGAGGTGCTAACAATAAGTCGGCAATTTCTTTGGAAGGTTTTTGGTAACTAGTAGGTTCTTGTGCGTTTGCAATAATAAATAACATTGCAAAGGCTATCAGGGCTATTACTTTTCTCACAGTATTAATTTTACTCAAATTAATTAAAAAAACTAGTAGTAGCGGTTATTTCATAAGAAATTGATAGCCAGTAGTTAAGCTATGAATTGGATACTGAAAAGCTAACCTCTCTGTCAACTATAGTTTCAATTATCTCGCCCTCATTTATTTTCACCTCAACACCTTTAATGAGTCTTAAGGGAGTAGTGAGTAAACCAGCAATACCGAACATGCCTCCCACTAAATTCCTGTTTTAAATTTGGGCACGAAAGATATTAATTACTTTATTATCGGTATGTTACGAATACATTAACTAATTGTTAACTGTATATTATCAGTAAGTTTATATAAAATGGTTGGTTGTTAAAGGCAGCATAGAAATATTAATTACAGCTAATTTCTTTTTTTATTCCTGATGAATTTAGGCCCCAACCATAGCCAAAACCCTGTAACAGTAAATAAGAATAATGAGCTACCCATTATAGATGTGTATATTAATTTAATTGGTTCTCCATTGGTTTTAAAATAACGATCTAGGAATGAGCCATCATGTATATCCTCGAAAAAATCAGATCGGCGTTGACTTATCTGTAAAACAGCTCCCGATTGACCATCTAGTTGAATTTCCCAATAATTGTCTATGTATAAAAATTTAACGATTCCCTTATCTTTTCTGATATCAATTCTATCTAATTCAGTGCTTAATGATTTATCTACTTTATTGATTAAAACACTGTCAGAAATGCTTAAAAGTTCTTTGGTAGTTTTCCAAGTATTTAAATTTGTAGAGCTTCCTTTCATTGTGGCTGGAAGTATCCAACCATTACTGTTTTTTTTCCAACCAAGTGTTAATCCTGTTATGGCAACAATAAAAAAGAACAAAAATAAAAATGCCCCCATTGTTCTGTGCACTTTTCTAAAAATTCGTAAAATAGTTACTTGCATGTATCTAAGATAAAACTTATATCAATTGAAGCCCAAAATGACCAATGGCTGTAAATAGACCACACCTTAATAATACGCCTAGGCTACACCAAAAAACCATTTTGTTGGTAGGCACATTAAAGCCTACGCCAATACCAATACTTATAGGAGCTCCAACAGTCATAGTGCCTAATAGCCCTAGCCCAATAACACCATATTTCTGCCAAATTTTTAAGACAAATCCCGGTTCTTTGGCAACTTTTTCAACTTTATTTTTTTTGAATGTACTTATCCATTTTTTAATAATATCACCAAGGTAGGCTGCTACAAAAACACCTATTAAACCACCTAGAACACTATATAAAAAAATAGATATTGGATTAAGTTGAAAAGCAAAGCCTGCAGGGATTGCAGCATAAATTTCAAAAGTGGCAAGTCCAATTACAGTAAGAATTTTATAAATCATTTCAAGTTCTACTTTTTAATTAACTCGAAATAAGTGGCCACGAACCTGTCATTCACAATACTGCCTTGTACTTTTGCTTTTTTAATGGCATTGCAAAAACCCTCTGTGTCGTGCGCATCGCCATGATCATCAATTTTGGTTCCGTCTACAAAATAGTTCTTGCCTTTTAGTTTAACAGCTAAATTACAGCCGTCACCTTTCATTTTATACATACAATTACCACAGGTAGCCTCTACCTCGTAGGTAGGATTCTTTGGGTTGTACACTAATTTTTTCTTAGTAGTATCTTGTGCGTAAGCACTTGAAAAAGAAACTAAGATCATCAATAAGAGTAATAATTTTTTCATAAAATTTATTTAATAGTTTAAGCTAAGATTTATTACAATTTTTCTAATCCTGAAATTAGGCTAAAATTGGCTAAAATTGATAGAAATTATATACAGAATACTGCAAAAATGCCTAATTTTGTGTGTTCATAGACAAGGTTGACAATAAAGTAAAGCAAAATGAAAAAAATATTAATTCTAACAGTCGTACTATTCGTTTCAGTACTAGTAAATGCCCAAATTACTAAAGCTGAATTAACTGCCACAGGTCTTACTTGCTCTATGTGTTCTAAAGCCACTTATAAGCAGTTAATATCTATAGCAGCCGTAGAAAAAGTAGAACCCGATTTGAACAACGCGGCCTTCTTACTTTATTTTAAAAAGGGTAGTGCTGTTAATATTGATGACGTTAAAAAGAAAGTGGAAGATGCAGGTTTTTCTGTAGGTGAATTAGTGGTTGTATTTAATTTTAAAAATCAGCAAGCAGAAAATAACAGCTCATTTACTTTAGATAATAACACCTATACTTTTATGGATACTAAAGCAGGTACTTTAACTGGAGCAGTAAAAGCTAAAATTTTGGATAAAGGTTTTATCGAAGACAAAGAGTACAAAGAAATTTCGAAGACGGCAAAGCAATATCCTACTTATGCTACTATTAATAAAAATGTATATCATATTAAGGTTTTGTAATAAAGGTTTTGTAATATGAATAAAATTTTCCTTTTCATTTCTCTTTTTATTTATTCCACCGCATTTTCTCAAGAGCTATTTGTATTCACAGAACCTGCAAGTAATATGCCTGCAAAGTCATTGGGTTTTAGAAATATGAATGGGTTCTTTTTTGAGAAAGATAATAAACTAAATTACCATAATATGCCAGAGCTTATGTGGGGCATTAATAAAAAATGGATGATTCATGCGCAAGGGTTTATAAGTAACCGACAAGAAGGTGGTTTTGAAACCGAAGGTGGAAGTTTATATGCGAAGTATAGGTTCTTTAGTGAAGATGCAAAACAAAGTCATTTCAGAATGGCCTTGTTTGCGCGTGCTAGTAAAAATAGGGCTGATATACACCAAGATGAAATTGAGACCATGGGACATAACACAGGCTACGAGGCCGGGTTTATTGCTACTAAATTATTACATAAGGTGGCTATTAATAGTACCATTAGTTATGAAAGGGCATTTGATAATAAACCCAATTATAAGTTCCCCCCAACGCAGAGTAATAGTGCAATGAATTATACTTTATCTGTGGGTAAACTAATGCTACCTAAAATATATACAAGCTTTAATCAAACCAATGTGAATCTAATGTTTGAACTAATTGGCCAGCGTTTAAACGGTAATCAAAAATCGTTTTTAGATATGGGGCCTTCCATACAATTTATTGTAAAAAGCCAGGCAAGGTTTGATATTGGCTTCCGCCAGCAATTATATTCTACCATGGAAAGAACAGCACCCAATGGTTTTATATTGAAATTTGAATATTTGTTTTTTAATGTTTTTAAGTAACTTTATAGTCAATTCTGAATATGAATATTACACCAGTTTTACATAAAGCTCCACTTAAGTCATTAGATGAAAAAACGAATGATTTGAATTATTGGTTAGCACAACCTTTGGTAAAAAGGCTTGAAGCGGTGACATTTTTAATATCACAAACAGTAGATCTCAAAACTACTAGAATGGATAAAACGCATGTAGTAAGAAGAAAATTAAAAACATGACTTTAGCCCAAGATTTTGAAGATTTTGTCAAACTCCTTAATAAACACCAAGTTGATTATATGGTAGTTGGCGGATACGCATTAGCATTTCATGGTAAACCAAGACACACAGGCGATTTAGATATTTGGATTAATAGTTCAGAATCGAATGCTGAAAAATTAGTAAATGCTGTTAAAGAATTTGGGCTAGGAAGTTTGGGTTTAACAAAATCTGATTTTATGCAAGAAGGTTTTGTCACACAAATAGGATACCCGCCACTTAGAATTGATATCCTGAATAACATTGATGGTGTGAAATTTGAAGATGCTTTTCCAAATAAATTAATTGTTGATATAAATGGGATTGAAGTTAAGTATATAGGTTTAAAAGAATTTATAGAGAACAAAACTGCGTCAGGCAGAAGCCAAGATATTGCTGATTTGAAAGAGATTAAGAATATAAAGAAGCACTAATAATTTCTTTCAAAATTTATTTCATTTTTTTAGCAAGCGTAGCAACGCGGCTACCAAGGGCAAATCCTTTTTGTAAAAACAGCTTGTCTAATTTTTCTGTTTTGAAAATACCTTCATTCGTAATGGCAGAGGCTCCAAATGCAGAAGTCCAATTGTCTCCGCCCACCACAATCATGCCAAAAATTAACATAGAGTGTAATATGTTAACCTGTGCGAGTTCTTCCCCAGCAGATATGCCGCCAGCGGTGACAAATGCAGCACCAATTTTATCTTTTAATGGGTTTCCCTCAAATGGCCATTCACTCATAAATTGAACTACTTCAGGCGCGAGGTTTGCATTGTAAACGGGGCTGCCTATTATAATCGCATCTGCCTCTAGTAAATCTTTTCTGGTAGTTTGATCAATACTTTTAAGTACCACCTGAACGCCTGCTATAGATTGCGCTCCTTTTGCTACTTCTTCCGCTAGGGTTTGCGTATGAGCTGTTTTACTATAATAAGTAATAAGCACATTTTTTGACTTTAGCTGTCCGTAACCAATTTGACTGATAAAAAATAATAAGACCAATAGAGTTTGTTTCATATGTCGATTATTAAAATTTTAAAGATAGCCAGTATAAATATATCACATAAAATAATATGATTTAATGCAATTAGGCTATAGCGCTATTGGGAGAAAAGATTATTTAAGTATATTTAAGGTAGTATTTACCAAAGCCCATTGCCTTAAGATGAATGACTTAAAATTAATTTTACTGAGCTTTATTTTTTTAGCTAGCCATTCTAGTCAATTGTTGGCTCAAACCTCCACTAAAGCAAAACAACCCAATATTGTTTTCATTATTTCCGATGACCACGCTTTTCAAGCCATTGGTGCTTATGGTGGTAAATTAATGCCTACCCCAAATATTGATCGAATAGCGAAAGAAGGTGCTATTTTTCAAAATTCATTTGTGACTAATTCAATCTGCGGGCCAAGCAGGGCTACTTTATTAACCGGAAAGTACAGTCATCAAAATGGGTATACTTTAAATGAAAAAAAGTTTGATGTAAATCAATTTCTTTTTTCACGCTTGTTACAAGAAAATAATTATCAAACAGCATGGGTGGGTAAATGGCATTTAGGAAATCTACCGCAAGGCTTTGATTATTTTAACATACTAAGAGGGCAGGGGAATTATTATAATCCTGATTTCATTAGCAGCAATAAAGACACGATTAAGCAAAATGGATACGTCACTAATATTATCACTGATAAATCTTTAGATTGGTTAAATAAAAGAGATCCAAATAAGCCCTTTTGTTTGGTAATAGGAGAAAAAGCTACCCATAGAGAATGGATACCAGATTTGCCCGATTTAGGCGTTTATGATGAAATTGATTTTCCCATACCTTCTAATTTTTTTGATACTTATGAAGGAAGAGAAGCAGCCATGCATCAGGATATGACCGTGGAAAAAACCATGCGCATGAATGAGGATGTAAAAGTACATATGGATTATATCACTGGTGATTTTAAAAGACTAAATGATGAACAACGCGCAGTTTTAAAAAAATATTATGATGGAGTGACCAAAGAATTTGATGAAAAGAAGTTAAGTGGGAAAGAATTATCTAAATGGAAATTTCAACGCTACATGAAGGATTATTTAGCAGTAGCAAAATCGATGGATCGAAATATTGGGAAAATTCTTGATTACTTGGATAAGAATAATTTGGTTGAAAATACAGTGCTGGTATATGTTTCAGATCAGGGCTTTTATCTAGGAGAACATGGTTGGTTTGATAAAAGATTCATGTATGAAGAATCGTTGAAGACGCCTTTCTTAATAAGATATCCTACACTCATAAAACCAGGTACCCATATTACAAGGTTTGCTTCTAATATAGATTGGGCACCCACTATTTTAGATTTAGCACAAGTAAAGATACCAGCAGAAGTGCAGGGCGTATCATTAGTGCCTGTATTAAAAAACAATCAAGTGAAGCAATGGAAGGATGAGCTTTACTATCATTATTATGAATATCCTGAGCCCCATCATGTGAGCCCGCATTTTGGTATACGTACCCCACAATATAAATTAATTCGTTTCTATAACGCAAAAACGACTTGGGAGTTTTATGATTTAAAAAAAGATCCAAGTGAAATGAAAAATTCGATTCATGATAAAAATTATCAATCTACCATTAGCAATTTAAAAACTAAGCTTGCTATTTTAATAGATAAATATCAGGATAAGGAAGCGAAAGCTATTTTAGAAAAAGAAATATCTTACACAAAAACATCTTCCACAAAAACATTTTCCAAAAAATAATCTTCCAAAAATAATTTCAATAAAATATGATGTATTTAAATAAAATAAAATTTGTTTTTATATTTTGCATGATCCTAATGGCTTCTGTTGGGTTTTCGCAAACGAAAGAACAAACACCTAATATTGTTTTAGTGTTGATGGACGATTTAGGCTATGGAGATTTATCTTGTTATGGCGCTTTGGATTTTCGAACTCCAAATATTGATCAAATTGCATTAGACGGTATTCGTTTTACAAACTATTTAACGCCTCAAGCTGTTTGTAGTGCATCAAGGGCAGCATTGCTTACAGGATGTTACGCTAATAGAGTGGGGATGGCAGGAGCATTAGGCCCAAGAAGTGAAACAGGTTTAGCGCATTCAGAAGTGACTATTGCAGAGATGATGAAGCAAAAAAATTATGCCACTGCTATTATTGGAAAGTGGCATTTAGGAGACAATAAAGCCTTTCTACCTTTATCTCAAGGCTTTGATGAATACTTAGGTATCCCTTATTCAAACGATATGTGGCCAATGGATTACGATGGGACTGCTGCCAAACCTGAAAATTATAAATCCAAACATCCGATTTTGCCTTTAATTAAAGACAATGATAAAATAGCAGAGATAAAAACCTTAGAAGATCAATCTACTTTAACTGATATATATACAGACGCAGCCATTTCTTTCATCAAGCGAAATAAAAACAAGCCTTTCTTCTTATACCTTGCACACAGTATGCCACATGTTCCTATCAATGCCTCTAAAAAATTTAGAGGAACCAGCAAGCAAGGATTATTTGGAGATGTAATACAGGAAATAGATGATGGAATTGGGCGCATTATGGAAACCCTTAAATCAAGTGGTTTAGATAAAAATACCATTGTCATTTTTACCAGTGATAATGGACCTTGGTTGAACTATGGTAATCATGCAGGTAATCCAGGTGGATTTAGAGAAGGCAAGGGCACTACATATGAAGGAGGTCATAGAGTTCCATTTATTGTAAGATGGAAAGGGAATATACCATCAGGACAAATTTGTAATCAATTGGTTTCTGCTATAGATATAATGCCATCCATAGCGAGTATTTGTAAATTACAATTACCTGAAAATAAAATTGATGGAGTAAGCTTAGTTTCAATTTTTAAAGGAGATATGAATGCAACGCCTCGTAAAAATTTCCTTTATTATTACAGAAAAAATTCTTTGGAAGCGGTAAGAAGAGATAATTGGAAATTAGTATTTGAGCATCCCTCTAGGTCTTATTTAGATCAAGCCCCAGGAAAAGACGGCTACCCAGGAAATACACCTGAAAATGTAATGATGCCATATGCTTTATATGATTTAAGAAGAGATCCGTCGGAAGCCTATGATGTAAAAGATCAAAATCCATTAATCGTAAGCGAATTAAATAAATTAGCCGAGGAGGCAAGAAAGGATTTAGGAGATGATATACAAAATAGAAAAGGCGAGCACGTAAGACCAGTTGGAAAATTGACAAATAAAATTAATTAAGTTGATGTTATTTTTAAATCATAGAATAACTAATAAAATAGTAGTAGGTGTATTGCTAATATATACTAGCTTATCAGTTACATTAGTGGCTGCGCAAAAGGCTACAAAAATAGATACGCTTCCATCTTGTTGTATGAAAATACCCTCTAGATTTTCTACTAATACACATGACAGTATTCATTTTCATCTTACTGCAGAAAAGTCAATCAATGGAATGGTATTGATACCAGGAGGAACATTTAATATGGGAGGAGACAATGAACAAGCCGATAGAGATGAATTTCCAAAACACAAAGTAAGCGTTGATTCATTTTTTATTGATATAACAGAAGTAACCAATGCGCAATTCAAAAAATTTGTTGAGGCAACAGGTTATTTAACTACTGCAGAAAGAAAACCTGATTGGGAAGAATTAAAAAAATCGGTACCGCCGGGCACGCCAAAACCTCCAGATGAATTATTGATTGCAGCTTCATTGGTTTTTAAACAAGCAAAAGGCCCAGTAGACTTAAATAATTACAGTCAATGGTGGGAGTGGATGGCGGGTGCAGATTGGCAACATCCTGATGGGCCCAATTCAACTATAATAGGGAAAGATTTTTTTCCCGTTGTACAAGTAAGTTGGGATGATGTGAATGCTTATTGTAAATGGGCCGGAAAAAGATTGCCAACAGAAGCGGAATGGGAATACGCATCAAGAGGTGGAAAATTAGATCAGGTTTATCCTTGGGGGAACGAACCAATTAATGAAGGAAAGCCTAAAGCAAATACCTGGGAAGGAAAGTTTCCTTATCTGAATCTGAAAAAAGATGGCTATGAACTTTTAGCTCCAGTAAAATCTTATTTACCCAACGGATACGGTTTATATGATATGGCGGGCAATGTTTGGGAGTGGTGCAGTGATTGGTATAAACATGATTACTATACTTCTTTAAAAGATTCAGCATCAAAAAATCCGCTGGGTCCAAATACAAGCTATGATCCGGATGAACCTTATACACAAAAAAGAGTTTTACGTGGAGGGAGTTTTTTATGCAATGATGCCTATTGCTCAGGCTATAGAGTATCAAGAAGAATGAAAAGCAGTCCAGATACAAGTTTGGAGCATACAGGATTTAGATGTGTTCAAGATATTTCGAAATAATAATTTATATTTTTACTTTTAAATATGCAAAACATTCCTGTCGTTGATTTGATAATCGTATTCATTTACCTCTTTGCAATGATTGGTATCGGGTATTATTTTTCAAGAAAAAATAAAAATACAGATCAGTTTACAAAAGCTTCTGGACAAGTACCAGGATGGGCCATTGGTATTTCAATCTATGCTACTTTTTTAAGCAGCAATACTTTTTTAGGAGTGCCTGGAAAGGCTTTTGGTAGCAATTGGAATGCATTTGTTTTCAGTATCTCTATGCCTTTTGCCGCTTGGATAGCGTCCAAATATTTTGTCCCCTTTTATAGAAATACAGGAGAGATTTCGGCTTATACCAATTTAGAAAAAAGATTTGGTGCATGGGCTAGAACCTATGCTGTCATCTGTTTTTTATTAACCCAATTTGCGCGTATGGGTTCGGTCTTTTTTGGAATGGCATTAACACTTCAGGCATTGCTAGGTTTTTCTATGTCTTCAATCATGATAGTGATGGGTATTTGTATTATTATTTATACTGTTTTAGGGGGAATTGAAGCTGTTATCTGGACAGAAGTGGTACAGGGTATACTTAAAACACTTGGGGCAATATTAATTCTATTTTTAATTATTTGGGAGATCCCTGGTGGCCTCACTACTGTTTATGCTATTGCCAAATCAGAGCATAAATTTAGTTTGGGGACAGCTGCCTTGAATTTTAAAGAAAGCAGTTTTTGGGTAGTTCTTTTTTATGGCTTTTTTATAAATCTCAATAATTTTGGGATGGATCAAAATTATGTCCAACGTTATCACACAGCGACCTCTAATAAACAAGCACGCAAGTCGGTTTGGTTATCTGTTTTTATATACGTACCTGCTTCCTTATTATTTTTTATTATTGGGACCTCTTTATTTGCCTATTACCAAATCAATCCAGCTATTGCAGATTCTTTGAAACATGGACTGGCACTAGAGAAACTAGGCGTAAATGCGAGTGCGCTAGATATTTCTAATTTTATGCATCAACTTACCCCCGAAGATTATGCCGATAAAGTGTTGCCTCATTTTATGGTTAATAAAGTACCTACTATTTGTTTAGGCTTATTGGTGGCAGCTATATTATCTGCAGCCATGAGTACTATTAGTTCTGGTATGAATGCTTCGGCTACTGTTTTTACAAAAGATATTTATAAAAGATATTTTTACCCACAATTATCGGATAAAAAGGAATTTGTGACGCTCTACGGAGCAACTATTATAGTGGGTATCATTGGATTATTAGTGGGGTTGTCTATGATAGGTATCAAAAGTATTTTAGATCTTTGGTGGGAGCTATCTGGAATTTTTTCAGGAGGTATGTTAGGATTATTTTTATTAGGCATTATTAGTAAACAAACAAAAAATACAGAAGCATTAATAGCAGTAATTGTTGGTGTGATTGTGATAATATGGTTTAGTTTTTCAGATAAACTGGGTCCTGAGTTATTTTATTTAAAAATTGCACTACATAAAAATATGATCATTGTAGTGGGTACGCTAACTATTTTTTTTACTGGATTATTATTCACTAAAATAAAACAGCTAAGCAAAAAAAATAAACAATTATAAAAAGATGGAAAATAAAATATATACCTTGAGAAGAATCTATTATACCTATGAATAAATTAATAAAAATAGTAGCCTTATGTGCGCTAACAAGTCCCATTTTTGGTCAACAAATAACTGCTGAGTTTATTTATGAAACTGCGCCTTTTCCCTCTTGTCATGCAGCTACGATAGAAGAAACACCGCGTGGTATTATCGCTGCTTGGTTTGGAGGCACAGAAGAGCGAAATAAAGATGTAGGAATTTGGGCTAGTCGTTTAGAAAATGGAAAATGGACGCTGCCAATGGAAATAGCCAATGGGGTTCAAAATGAAGTACTGCGTTATCCAACTTGGAATCCCGTTTTATTTAAAATGCCTGATGCCGATTTAATTTTATTTTATAAAGTGGGCCCTTCTCCCTCTACCTGGTGGGGAATGCTAAAACGATCGAAAGATAATGGGCTAACTTGGTCAGAGGCTGAAAAGTTACCAGATGGCATATACGGACCCATCAAAAACAAACCTGTTTTACTTAATAATGGAACTTTATTATGCCCTACCTCCTCTGAAGACAAAGGGTGGCGCGTGCATTTTGAAATGACTAAAGATGCCGGAAAGACATGGACCCGATCAGAGGCAATCAATGATGGTAAAGAGTTTTCAGCAATTCAACCTAGCGTGCTATTTTTAAAAGATGGCAAACTGCAATTACTTTGTCGTAGTAAAAATGGAGTATTATTAGAAGCGTTCTCTAATGACCTTGGTATTACTTGGTCCGCATTAAAGACCACCTCGCTGCCTAATCCAAATTCTGGTACCGACGCCGTTACCTTAAAAGATGGCCGACATATCCTAGTCTATAACCATGTGACAAAAAAATCTAGTGCATGGGGAGGAAGTAGATCACCTTTAAATGTGGTTATTTCTAATGACGGTCAAAATTGGAATGAAATTGCGATTTTAGAGAACACCCCCAAAGAAGAATTTTCCTACCCTGCCGTAATTCAGACAAAAGATGGTAAAATTCACATTGTATACACTTGGAATCGTAAGAAAATCAAACATGTGGCTATTCAACTATAAAAGATTTGTAGAACCTATGTTCAGCTTATAGTTGCTTAGATGGAGGTAAACAAATAGGTCTTAATCCTAGGACCCTTAAAGCATTATCTTTACTAAAACCAAATTCATGAAAACATTAATTTTAACGCTTGCTGTTTTTATAAGCTTCATGGCAAATGCACAAGAGTTACCTAAAAACTTTAATGAGCTAGTTAAAAATATCGAACCTCAGCTAATTGGCTGGCGTCATCATTTTCATGAATTTCCAGAACTATCTAATAGAGAATTTAATACGGGTAAATATATTGCGGACTACTTAGGTTCTATTGGTTTAGAAGTAAAGTATCCTATTGCTAAAACTGGTGTAGTGGCAATTTTAAAAGGAAATAAGCCTGGCCCAGTTATTGGATTGAGAGCAGACATTGATGCTTTACCAGTTACAGAGCGCGCTCCAATTGCTTTTGCATCTAAGGTGAAAGCCGAATACAATGGCCAACAAGTGAGTGTTATGCATGCTTGTGGTCATGATGCACACACAGCTATATTAATGGCAACCGCTAAAGCTTTAAAAGAAATGCAAAAGGACCTCGCAGGTACAGTTGTTTTTTTATTCCAACCGGCCGAAGAAGGGGCTCCCAATAATGAAGAAGGTGGCGCCCCACTAATGATTAAAGAAGGCGTAATGGACGCTCCAAAATTAGATGTGGTGTTTGGCTTACACATGGCTGCTCAATTACCTGCTGGCATGCTATCTTATAAGTCTGGTGCTGCACAGGCATCTTCTGATTTATTTAAAATTGTAGTAAATGGAAAGGGAAGTCATGGTGCAATGCCTTGGGGTAGTATTGATCCCATTGTTGTGTCTGCTCAAATTATTGAAGGCTTACAACATATTGTAAGTAGACAATCCGATTTAACAAAAGCACCATTGGTTATTTCAGTAGGTTCTTTACATAGCGGTGTTAGAGCGAACATTATACCAGAAACTGCTCAAATGGAAGGCACCATTCGTTCATTAGATGCCACTATGCGAAAGGAGACCCATGAAAAAATTCGCCAAACTGTGAAGTCAATAGCAGCAGCCTCTGGCGCTACTGCAGAAGTTGTAATTAAAACGCAAACTTTAGTAAACTACAACAATCCTTTATTGGCTAAAAAATCGGTTTTGTCTTTAAATAAAGTGGCAGGGTCAGATAATGTGTATGAATCAAATTGGACAACTGCAGCGGAGGATTTTTCTTTTTATGGAGAAAAATCGCCTACTTTCTTTTTTAGTTTAGGTGGCATGGAGAAAGGTAAAAAAGCAAGCGAAGTGGGCGGTCATCATACACCAGATTTTTATTTAGATGAATCTGGTTTTATCAATGGCGTGAAAGCATTTTGTAATTTAGTATTTGATTACGCAAAGAAATAAAATACAAATGAATTTAAGTGCATAGAAGGGTATGCACAGAGAGAAATATATGCAAATTGTGGTGCAAATGAAAAAAGCAGCTACAAAAAAGTCGATGAAAACTTGCTTGTAACTGCTTTATTATCAATTAGTGGGCCCACCTGGGCATGATCCAGGGACCCCCTGATTATGAGGATTTCAAGTGTAATTCTATACCTCTTCTTTTATTGATAATCAATAGGATACAAGATTGAAATAGATTTATATTTCTCATAATTCACCTCTTTTAACCCATTTTTGGTGAAAACCTGGCCCGGATTTTTAAGGTCAGTACGCTTTTAAGCTAACCCCTAAACTATCGGGAAAAAAGGGACACTTACAGCGTTGCCTGTTCATATTGCTTTTAATAATATTTTCTTCACAAAAGATTTACCTTTATAGTTATTAATTCTTACAAAGTATTTCAAAGTAAAATTATTACTTATATGAAACCCGCAATCTTTTTTCTTTTATTAATTTTTATAAATACTTCTGCTCATACCCAAAATAGTTCTGAAGTATGTTATAATCCTAATCTAGTTAAGGATACTACAAAAAAAAGCATTAATTCAATGGCTTTTCAACTAGTCAAAGGTGATAGCATCAAAATTAGTTACCATTCTCCTGGTGTTAGAAAACGTATTGTATGGGGAGGATTAGTTCCTTTCGATGAGGTTTGGGTTACTGGTGCTCATGATGCAACAAATATAATGATGCCAAAGTC
>SHWX01000017.1 GCA_009693615.1 Chitinophagaceae bacterium
CCAGAATTATGTCCTTCGCCATGACCAGGTGCGCCTTCAACAATCGGTGCTTTGTAAGCTACGCCTGGTTTTTGAGAGGCTTTAGGAATACAATCCACATCACTTCCTAATGCAATGACTGGTGAACCAGTTCCCCATTTTGCCATCCAAGCAGTGGGTATATTTGAAATACCATTTTCTACAGTGAATCCGTTTTTCGTCAAAACAGAAGTGATGTATTTAGAAGTTTCAACTTCTTGAAATCCTAATTCGGCAAAACTAAAAATCTGATCTACCATCACTTGTACTTCCTTTGACTTCCCTGCAACAGTCTGCATAAGGGTTTGCTTTAAGGTAGCTAAATCTTTTTCTGAATACTTTTTTTGCGCCATTGTTTGCATTGAACATAATAATACAATTGCGAGTACAAAAAATGTTTTAACTGAAAATAAATTCTTATTCATATTAATAATTTGTATTTAAGTTACAAAAAAATGGTGGGTGGAGGGAAAGTTTTTTTACAGCCCTTGCCTAGAAGCTAGGTATTTAAATGTAAATGGTTTATTTACAATAATTTGTACAAAAGGAAGCGTTCGATTATTGAATGATTTTTTGATGCTTATTTTCGCTGAAAATTGAGCCCATTTTCAAGTAGGCAAAATAACTATTAGCTTAATTATTCAAATATTTTTGAATGCTTTTAAAGAAAGCTATTAAAAATGATATGCTAAAACTATATTTTCTTTCAATTTTTCTATGTGTAAGTTTTTTCATTGAAGCGCAGGTGTTGAATCCTACAATAAATTATCCAAAAGGTTGCTCAATCGAAATACTTTGTTTCGAGAAAAACTTAGGACCATCTGCTGCGATATAAAGACAGTCTTCTAATCTAATACCAAATTCTCCTGGAATAGAAATAGTAGGTTCATCGCTAAAACACATGCCCACTTCAATAGGGGTTGTATTTCCTTTTACAAAATTAGTCCACTCATGTCCTTCTAATCCAATGCCATGGCCTGTTCTATGAGGAAGTCCTGGTAATTTATAATTGGTGCTAAATCCTCCTTTTTCAATCACCGCTCTTGCAGCAGCATCTACTTGTTCGCAAGCCGATCCAATTTTTATAGCAGTAAAAGCGGCGTCTTGTGCTTTCTTTTCTAAATTCCAAACATCAATTTGTCTTTGTGTAGGTTTACCTGCCACAATAGTTCTAGTAATATCTGAAGCATAGCCTTCACAACTAGTGCCTCCATCAATCATCACCACATCTCCTTCTTTAATCATTTGAGGTGTTATACTTCCATGAGGCAGTGCCGAATATTTCCCAATTTGAACAGAAGCCCCTCCGCTAAAACCTAATTTTCTAAAAGCTGCGGAAATATTATTACTTAATGTGGTTTGTGACATACCTGGAACAATGGTTGCAAAAGCAGCTTTATAGGCTTCAATGGTAATATCACTTGCTTTTTGCATCAGTGCAATTTCAGCAGGTGATTTTATCATTCTGCATCCTGCTGTAATAGGCGTAGCATCTACAACTTCAAATCCTGCTGCTTCTTTTTTTACCCCATTGGCAATAAAAAATCTTACTCTTTCTTCCATTCCAATACTACGATATTGAACCCCTCTGTCTTTTACAATACCTACAATGACCGCATAAGGGCTATCGTGTTCTTCCCAACAACGTACTTCTTCTCCAAAAGCTGGTAGAATTAATTCCCTTGCTCTATCTTCTTCAAATTTTGGACATACATACACGAGTGCTCCTTTGGCAGGAATCACTACTCCAAAAGTTCTTTCACTTTGACCCCAACGCATGCCTGTATAATAATAACAAGAAGTAGTGCCCTCTAAAAAAATTGCATCCATTTTATTTTGAGACATTAAATCCTGTGCTTTAGCAATTCTTGCCTTTCGTTCCGCTACCGAAATGGGCACTATCCCAGCCAGTTTAGGACTTAGACTACTAATAGCTTCGGGCAAGTCTAATGCAGTCTCTGTTTCGTCAAGCTGTCTTCCAAATATAGAACTACTCATACCTAAGCTGCCGGCTGTGAGCGCCGATACTGATAAAAATTTTCTTCTATTGACTGACATAGTATACAATTTTAAATGTTTTACATAAGTGGTATTAAAGATATTACATTTAAAGAATATAAAACTTTAAATTTAGCGAACAATCATAAGGCGAGCCCTTAACAATTCAAACTATAAACCAGCTTACATTGAGACTAATTCGACTTTCCTTTTTATTATTATTCATACTTGGATTTCAAACAACAGAGGCACAAAAAAAGAATGCCAACGTTAAATACTATATTCATAAAGCAACAGATGTAATAAAGTTAGACGGCCTAATGAATGAGCAGTCCTGGTTAAAGGCTCAGGCTGTAGATAAATTTCCCATGGTGCTACCTATGGACACCAGTATCTCTAATGTACCCACCGAAGTAAGAATGACTTACGATGAAAATAATTTATACATCATCGCTATTTGTACCAAGGTGGGTGATGGCGTGGATATGGTAGAGTCTTTGAAAAGAGACTGGAACTTTGGGAAAAATGATAATTTTATTTTGTTCATGGACACCTATCATGATTTAACCAATGGTTTTACATTTGGCGCCAGTGCAGTGGGTGCCCAATGGGATGGGACTATGTTTGATGGAGGTTCTGTAGATTTAAACTGGGATAATAAATGGACCTCGGCTATTTATAATGACGCTACAAAATATGTTTTGGAAGCAGCCATTCCTTTTAAATCCATTAGGTATAAATCAGGTGGGCAAGAATGGGGGGTCAACTTTAGTAGAAACGATTTAAAAACAACAGAGAAGTCTAGCTGGGCGCCTGTACCAAGACAGTTTCCCACTGCTGCTTTAGCTTATACTGGATCGCTAGTTTGGGATGCGCCACTTCCAGTACAAAAAAATAATTTTTCACTCATTCCTTATTTTAGATCTAGTGTTTCAAAAGAATTTGCGACAAATGATGGTACAAAAATTAACCAGGCTTCTGTGAATAGAAGCGCTTACGGCTTAGATGCAAAAATAAGTTTGTCTTCTTCTTTGAATTTAGACTTAACAGTAAACCCCGATTTCTCTCAAGTAGAAGTAGATAGACAAGTAACCAATCTAAGTCGTTTTGAATTGTTCTTCCCAGAGAGAAGGCAATTTTTTTTAGAAAACGCAGATCTGTTTTCTAATTTAGGTTTCGAAAATGTACGTCCGTTTTTCTCTAGAAGAATTGGCTTGAATACCAATATTGATTTTGGTGCTAGAATGAGTGGCAGAATTGATAAAAATTGGCGTATTGGTATTATGGATATGAAAACCAGCGCGGACGATTCTAAAAATTTATTAGCACAAAATTTTGCAGTTGTTGCCTTGCAAAGAAAATTATTTAAAAAATCTAATATTGAATTATTTTATATTGACAAGACTGCCTTTGATTATCCAATACAACCCACTAACACTAACACTTCCACTAATACTAACGCTATAGGCAACCAGTATAATAGAAACTTTGGTTTTGAGTTTAACCTTGCTCCAAAAAATAATATTTGGTCAGGAAAAACTATTTTAATCAAATCCTTTACACCTAATACATCGGGAAAAGATTTTTTAAACGCAGGTAATTTACAATATAGTAGTAGAAACTGGATTATTTCTTGGCAGCACGAAGTGGTGGGCAATAATTACAATGCAGAAGTGGGCTATATCCCAAGAAATAATTATATCAAGTTTATGCCAAGTATTACACGCTTGTTTTTTCCTAAAAGTGGTTCTATCTTAAGCCATGGCCCTCAGTTCACCACTACAAATTATTATAATACAAATTTTAATGTAACAGATAACACAAAATCATTTAATTATCTAATTACATTTAGAGACAAGGGCACTATCGCCTCTGTCATTCAAAACGAATATGTAGAATTATTAGCACCCTTTGATCCCACTAGAATTGGAAAGCAAACCTTGGCTGCCAATACCAAACACCAATGGTCATCAGTAGGTTTTAATTGGATTTCAGCACCTCAATATAAATTAACTTATTACCTCTCTGCAAGAAAAGGGGGCTACTATGCCGATGGTAAATTATTAAGCATTACTGGTAATATTGGTTATCGTATTCAACCCTATGTCAACTTCGATGTATCCGCTACCTATAATTATATTGAACTACCACAACCATGGGGCAAAAATAATTTCTTCTTAATTGGCCCTAAAGTAGATATCACCATGACAGATAAATTATTTTTTACTGCCTTCTACCAGTACAACGAACAAACAAAAAATATAAACTTTAATACAAGATTACAATGGCGCTATAAACCCGTCTCTGATTTATTTATAGTGTATACCGATAACTACTATATCGGTCCAGTATTTGTTAAAAATAGAGCCGTCGTATTGAAATTTACTTATTGGTGGAATAAATAAAATAAACAAATGCTTAGATAAAAAAATACCCTTCTGTTTAAGAAGGGTATTTTGTATGCCTTATAATTTAAGATAGGATGCAGCAAGTTTTTCTAATTGAGTGTTTAGCTCCTGATACACTAATTTTTGTTGTGAAGTGGGTGGAAAATCGGCGCCCATCGTTTGACTTTCCTTAGTGATCGCTAATAGTCTTTCAAATATTTTAGCTGGATTTCTAAAAATATCCATCCTCGCTCCAGTCAAGTGAATATCAAATACTTCTTTTTCAATAGTATAAATTTGTTTTTCACGCGCAGTGGCTGCTGGTGTATTTTGTTTTAATAAATTAGCTCGCTCTATTTCCATTTTATCAATTAGGCTTAAACATTTTTTCATAGAACTAGTCAATTGCATCCCAAACTCATATTGAGCTTGAATAGCAGTCATACTTGAATTTAAATTAGGGTCTTTTAATACTTGTATAGGTTGCTTCATTATTTCTTTACCTACTTTTAAAACCACAGTATAAGCACCTGGCGGAATTTTAATAGGCTCTAGTCCTGGACCAATATCTAAATCATAAATAACCATGCGCCTATTCCCAAGTGTATCAAATTTTATATAACTTTTATTATCAGGTATTGTTTTTAAGGGTGGAAGTACAATATCATTATGTGCAAGATTCCACCAAATTCTATTTACCCCTTTATGATGCGTGCCTTCCATTTTTTGAATGGTATCTCCTTTCATATTTAAAATATAAATAAAAGGATTAGAAGAAAGACTGTCTGCTAAATAATAGTTGATACTGGCACCATAGGGAGGATTTTTCCCAGTGACCATTGAGGATTCACTATGAATACCCGTTTTATAATTAAAACGATACGCTTGTCTAGGTGCGTATAATTCATTTTTATTTTTTACCATTTGCTTACTCCACTCTCTCAAAGGGGTGATATCATCTAAAATATAAAAGCCTCTTCCATAAGTAGCTAAGACTAAATCGCGAAAGTTTTTTTGAATAGCTATATAATAAACAGGAGAGGGGGGTAAATTATTTTTTAAATGTGTCCAAGTATTACCATCATCTGGACTAATATATAAACCATTATCTGTTCCCGCATAAAGCAATCCTTTTTGAACCGGATCCTCTTTAATACTATGTACAAATGAACTATTACCAGCGGGGATACCCGTTCCTATTTCTTTCCAGGATTTACCATAATTAGTTGTTTTAAAAATATAGGGCTTAAAATCGCCTAATTGTTGATAGGTAATACTTATATAAGCAGTCCCAGTTTCAAAATTGGAAGCATCAATACTTCGAATAGTTCCCCATGGCGCAATTCCTTTTATATTCGCTGTTACATTGGTCCATGTTTTTCCATCATTGGTAGTGACTTGTACTTGTCCATCATTACTACCTGTCCATAAAACACCTTTTGTTAAAGGGGACTCTACAATTACATATAATGTAGAGCCATCAAATGTCATCAAGTTGTCGGAATTAATACCGCCAGAATTTTGCTGATGGGTTTTATCATTGGTGGTTAAGTCGGGGCTAATAATATTCCAAGACATTCCCTTGTTAGAAGTTTTATGTACAAATTGACTTCCAACATACACTACCCCTTTTTGATGTTTAGATAATGCCATCGGAAAATTCCAATGCCAACGATATTTCATATCTGCTGGAGTCCAGCCATAGCCTGCTGCTGGCCAAGGGCGCACATCATGTGAATAGCCTGTTCTAACATCGGTCACATCTAATCCTCCATCATAACATCCAGACCAAATAATATTATTATCAAAAGGATCGGGTTGTGCAAATCCACTTTCACAACCGCCTACTCCTTCCCATAACCCTAAAGGAATGGAACCTTGCATACTAATTGCTGCTGTTCTATAACTATAACCGTCTTGTCTATTTCCCATTACATGATAAGGAATCATATTATCTACTGCTACATGATACATTTGTGCAATAGGTAAATTAATATTGTTCCAGGTTTTACCTCCATTAAAGCTCATATTCAGACAACCATCATGTGCTACCATTATACGTTCTGCGTTGGTAGGATCAAACCAAATATCATGGTTATCGCCTCCTGGTTCATAAGTTCCATTACCATTAAAACTAATGCCGCCGTCTTTTGACTCCATGATGGTAACACAAATAGTATACAATTTCTTTTCATCTTGCGTGGATACACGAACTCTTGTATAGTAAGGGGCACGTTGTGCCATTGAATGATTTTCATACATTAATTTCCAATGCTCTCCTCCATCAATTGATTTATATAAGCCAGGGGATTTATCTTCTACTAATGCATAAATGGTTTGAGGATTACTCTGTGCAATGTCTATAGATGTTTTACCAATAGGATGAGCGCTGCCACCTGGTAATCCATTATTCATTACTTTCCAAGTTTTACCTCCATCCATTGTTTTATAAAATCCACTACCTGGACCGCCGCTATTTAAATTCCAAGTGGTAAGATTTACTTGCCACATGGCAGCCACTAAATTTTTAGGATCCTTTTCATTTAAAGATAAATCGCTACAGCCCGTATTAGCATCTACAAATAAAATGCGCTCCCAATGATTACCACCATCTACTGTTTTATATACACCTCTTTCTTCTTGTGGTCCATGCATATGACCCATAGCCGCTACATAAATAGTATTTGTATCCGTCGGATCTACGATCACTTTACTAATTAAAACAGTTTCTTTGAGTCCTTTGTTTTCCCATGTTTTTCCTCCGTCACTTGACTTATAAATTCCATTGCCATTGGCATGTGCTGGACGAATCACAAATGTTTCACCTGTACCAGCCCAAACTTGTTGAGGATCTGATTTTGAAATGGCTAATGCACCTATAGAAGAATTATCCATTTGATCGAAAATCGGTTTCCAATGCACACCGCCATCGGTGGTTTTCCAAATACCTCCGGAAGCGGCCCCCACATAAGATACCATTGGATTACCTGGCTCTCCCACTACCGCAATAGTCCTATTGCCATCAGGGCCAATAAATCTAAAAGGCATGGCTGCAAAAGGTTTAGACCCAACAGTTTGTGCAAAAATAGCCTTTGAACTAAAAAGACTAATGACCAAAAAAAAGATAAAAATGGATTGCTTTTTCATAAAAAATTGAATAAATATTTTAAAACCAATGTTTGAATTTAATGAATATTATGCAAGCTCCCAAGAGCAAATAAGGGAAGCTATTATTTAGTATATTTAAGTACCTAAATTAAATATATGATATCCCTTTTGTCTACTTTAAAAAATAAGTACCGTTTTGTACTTTCTACTTTTATATTGGGACTATTAGCAAGCGCTAGTTTTGCACAAGTAAGTACTGAACAACTTGCTGGTTTAAAATATAGAATGATTGGCCCACATAGAGCTGGAAGAACAGTGGGTATTTCTGGGGTAGCCAACGAACCCAATGTATTTTATATAGGTGTGAATAATGGAGGTGTATGGAAAACCACCGACTATGGTCATACTTGGAAGCCCATCTTTGATGCGCAAAACACAGGCTCCGTGGGCGATGTAGCCGTAGCCCCTTCTAATTCAAATGTAATTTATGTAGGCAGTGGTGAAGGTATTCAACGTCCCGATTTATCTATTGGAAATGGTTTATATAAATCAAGCGATGCAGGAAAGACTTGGAGCAATATGGGCTTACATGATGCGCAACAAATTGGTGGCATTAGTATTGACCCCAATAATGAAAATAGAATTTTTGTAGCAGCACTTGGACATCCTTATGGTCCTAATAAAGAACGTGGTGTGTATAGAAGTTTGGATGGTGGTAAAACTTTAGAACAAGTATTATATATTGACGAGAATACAGGTGCGGTACAAGTATTGATTGATCCTAACCATACCAATATTGTATTTGCCACCATTTGGGCTGCAAGACAAGGGCCTTGGGAGAATGGTGCATGGGATGGAGAAGCAAGTGGCTTATATAAATCAGTGGATGGTGGAAATACTTGGAAAAAAATAACTAAAGGCTTTCCAACTACAACTGAAGATGGTTTAGGAAGAATTGGATTTACCATTGCACCTAGCAATTCAAATAGAATGTACGCCACTGTTGATGCAGCTAAAAAAGGAGGCATTTATAGAAGTGACGACGGAGGTGAGTCTTGGTATATGTTAACTTCTGATGGAAGATTATGGGGAAGAGGAAGTGATTTTGCAGAAGTTAAAGCCGATCCAAAAAATGAAGACATAGTTTATTCTGCGAATGTGGTAATGTGGAAATCGAAAGATGGAGGAAAAACTTGGGAAGGTATCAAAGGTGCACCAGGTGGAGATGACTATCACCGCTTTTGGATTAACCCCAATAACACTAATATTATTGCTATTGGTTTAGACCAAGGTGGAACCATTACCGTGAATGGCGGTGAAACTTATTCAAGTTGGTATAACCAAGCTACTGCTCAGTTTTATCATGTTAGTACCGACAATTCTTTTCCTTATAATGTTTATGGTGGTCAACAAGAAAGTGGTTCAGTAGGTATTGCATCGCGTTCGAATGATGGTGGAATTACTTTTAGAGAATGGCATCCAGTGGGTGTAGAAGAATATGGATATGTTGCAGCAGACCCCTTAGATCCCAATATTATTTATGGTGGAAAAATTACAAGGTATGATAAGCGCACAGCGCAAGTACAAAATATTTCACCTACTCCAGTAAGAGATGGTAAGGTTCGATTTATTAGAACAGCTCCTGTTTTATTTTCACCCGTCGATAATAAAACTTTATTTTTTGCAGGAAATATAATTTTTAAAACAACCAATGGTGGATCAAGTTGGGAAACCATTAGTCCCGATCTAAGTCGTGAGACCTGGGATATACCTGCTAGTGTGGGTATTTACAATACAGAGGAAGTTAAAAAAATGCGTCAACGTGGAGTCGTCTATTCACTCGCCCCTTCTTATCAAGACTTAAATGTTTTATGGGCAGGTACCGATGATGGACTTATTCATATCACCAAAGACGGAGGTAAAAATTGGAAAAATATTACACCAGCATCCATTACATCATGGAGTAAAATATCTATGATTGATGCAAGCAGGTTTGACGTTAATACAGCCTATGTAGCTGTGAATAGAATTCGCGTGGATGATATGACACCACATATTTATAAAACAACAGATGGTGGCGCCACTTGGAAAAAAATTATTAATGGTTTACCGAATGAACCTATTAATTCAGTAAGAGAAGATGCAGTGCGAAAAGGTTTATTGTTTGCAGGATCAGAAAATGCAGTTTACTTTTCTTTAGACGCTGGTGAAAACTGGCAGTCACTAAGATTAAATATGCCTGCTAGTTCTATTCGTGATTTAGTCATTAAAGACGACGACTTAGTAATTGGAACACATGGTCGTAGTTTTTGGATCTTAGATAATATTACACCGCTTCGACAACACAATATAAATAAAGCCAAAGAAACTGTTTTATTGAAACCACAAAAAGCGGTAAGAGTAAGATGGAATATGAATACCGATACACCGCTTCCTCCTGAAGAACCTGCTGGTGAAAACCCTCCGGATGGTGCCATGATTGATTATTATTTACATAACAATAGTACCGCTCCGGTAAAATTAGAAATACTCAATGCTAAAGGAGATATTATTAGAACCTTTAGTAGTAATGATAGTTTATATACCATACCTGAAGTAAATATTCCTCTGTATTGGATAAGACCTCAACAAATATTAGCAGCCACAAAAGGTGCCCACCGTTTTTTATGGGATATGAAATATGCTCCATTGAATATACCTGCTGCATACCCAATGACAGCTATAATTCATAATACTCCACCCGATGCCACTGCACCTTGGGTGATGCCGGGGAATTATAAAATAAGATTAACGGTAAACGGACAAATACAAGAACAACCCATTACCATAACCATGGACCCAAGAGTTAAAACAAGTACGACGCAATGGCAACGTCAACACGATTTATCGATGATTTGTTATGAGGGAAGAAAAAAATCATTGAATAAGTTTTCTGCTATTTATCAAAAGTTTACAGGATTATTTAATATTTTAGAAAGTACAGAAATGGCCCCTACCACTCAAACAGAAAAAGCAGTAAAAGAAGCCCAGGTTGAATTAGAAAATTTATTAAAAAAATGAGTTCAAAATTATTTCATAAAATAGCCATTTACTGCTTAGTTCTTTTATCAGTAGGCGCTTGCAAGCCAAGTGCATTATTAATAAAGGAAAGAAAAATAGATGCTATTTTGTCGGAGTATAATTCAGATTCAAAACCTGGAGCCAGTGTACTTGTATACCAAAACGATAAAATTGTTTTTAAAAAAGGCTATGGCGTAAAAGAATTGAGCAGTTTTGAAAAAATTGATCCTTATACTAATTTTAGATTGGCCTCTATTACCAAACAGTTTACGGCAATGTCTATTTTACTACTTGCAAAAAATAATAAAATTTCTTTAGAAGATCCACTGACTAAATATTTTTCCAGTTTTCCGACTTATGGTAAAAAAATAAAAATTAAACACTTACTTACCCATAGTTCAGGCCTCATAGACTACGAAGACCTCATGCCCACTACCCAACAAAAACAGTTACATGACACTAATTGCTTACAGTTAATGTATATAGCCGATTCTCTCTACTTTCCAGCAGGCACTAGTTATAAATATAGTAATACAGGTTATGCTATTTTAGCACTCATTGTAGAAAAAGTAAGTGGTCAAGATTTTGCTGTTTTTTTAAAGGAAAATATATTTAAGCCCTTAGGTATGAAATCAACGCTTGCATATGTGCAAGGGAAATCAACAGTACTCAATAGAGCCTATGGAGGCTCGTTTGAAAACGGAATCTGGACACAAACCGATCAAAGCCTTACCAGTGCTGTATTAGGGGATGGGGGCATTTATACTAGTACGGTGGAGATGACCAAATGGATCAAGGCCTTATGGAACTATAAATTAATTAGCCCTGAAATGCAAAAAAATGCATGGAGCAGAAAAAAGTTAGATAACGGAAAGCTCATTGATTATGGATATGGATGGCATGTAGAGGATTATAAAACTATCACACATCCTTATCATGATGGTAGTTCTATAGGTTTTAGAAATAATATTTTAGTATTCCCTACTCAAAAATTAATGGTTATAGTATTAACCAATAGAAACGAAGGGGATCCCATTATTGAAGCTAAAAAAATTGCCGACCTCTATTTAAATTAAATGGAGCCTGCCATTTTCTATTAAAATATATAATTAATTTGTACCTTTAGAAAATATAAATAAATTTATTAAAAAACGATTACTATGGATAAATCTATTAAAGCTTTCAAATATATTACTCCTTTTATATTATATGTATTATCCTTACTTGCTTTTCAAGGCGAAGGATTAATATGTTATACCCCTTTATTGTATACTTTTTTCGCCATTCCTTTTCTAGAACTATTTATAAAAGCTAGCACTGCCAACTTAGATGAAGTAGAAGAATCCTTAGCAAAACAGAATAAGCTTTATGATTTCATATTATACGCAGCTGTAATTATGCAATATTATTCACTTTGGATTTTCTTAAACTCCTTACAAGCGCCTGCATTATCTACAGCCACTATTGTAGGAAGAGTTATTAGTATGGGATTATTATGTGGTTCTTTTGGTATTAATGTAGCACATGAATTGGGACATCGAGTGAATAAAATGGAACAAACCTTTTCCAAAATGCTTTTATTAACTAGTTTATACATGCATTTTTTTATTGAGCATAATAAAGGCCATCATAAACATGTGGCAACAGCTTCAGATCCAAGTACGGCTAAATACAATCAATCGGTGTATGTATTTTGGCCACAAACATTAATTGGTACTTATTTGAGTGCATGGAAAATTGCCAAGGAAGAGTTAGAGAAAAAAGGAAAATCATGGTTCAGTATCAACAATGAAATGTTGTTATTCCAATTGATACAAGTGGCATTTGTGCTAGGCATCTATTTATTTTTTGGTCTAATAGTTACCTTGTGTTTTTTAATCGCCGCTTTGTTGGGTGTGCTTTTATTAGAATCGGTTAACTATATCGAACATTATGGACTTACTAGAAATGAAACCGAAAATCATCAATTCGAAAGAGTACAACCACATCATAGCTGGAACAGTAATCATATTATTGGTCGATTAATGTTATTTGAATTAAGCCGTCACAGTGATCATCATTACTTGGCTTCAAGAAAATATCAAATACTTAGAAGTTTTGATAACGCGCCTCAAATGCCTACAGGTTATCCAGGCATGATTTTGCTTTCTTTGGTTCCTCCATTATGGTTTAAAGTAATGAACAACCAAATGAAAAAATATAATTTGAAATAATTACTCTTTCAATTTTACTACAAAAATACCTGAAGCAGAAATACTATTAGGCTTAATGGCCGTTAAATCAACAACAACATCTTTTCCTTTTTGTTTCCAATTGGTTTTTACATCAGCTCCTAAAATACTGGTAGTAGCGCTGCTAGGTAATATTAAATCTCTAATAGTAAGTGTATTACGATAAGAAGGTACAATACAATAAATATCATTTCCTTTTTTGGTGAAGAAGGTTTCGATATACGCGCTGTCGCTTTGTGGTACCACTAATTTTGCTACATTATAATTAGCCATAAAACTGGCACCTTTTTTAGGTTGAACATAACCCTTAGTCCATTGTGCAGGTCTCCAAGCTTCTGTTTCAAAAATAGCTTCTCCATTAATGGCTAACCAATCTCCTATGTCGGATAAGCGTTGTTGCATAATCACAGGAATGGTTCCATCTGCAGCAGGTCCAATATCTAATAATAAATTGCCCCCTCTTGAAACAATATCGCCCAACATTAAAATTAAATCATGACTGGATTTATAATCTTTTAATTGTTCATTTCTATTGTAGCCATAAGAGTGCCCTACCCCCTGGCTCTCTTCCCAAAGTATACTAGCATCCATACCACTTCCATATTCTGAAGTTGTATACATAGCACCATGATTTTTCTCTCTTGTATTATTTCCCCAACGATCATTCACCACTACTTCATTTTTTACAGGCGATTCATTAAATAACCAAGCAAGTAGTGCAGGACTTTGCCAAGCAGTATCAGATATATCCCATTCTCCATCAGAAAAAATAACAGAGGGCTTATATTTTGTCACTAAGTCTTTAAACTGTGGTGTCATATGTTCAGTCACATATTTTTTACGGTCATGCATCCACAAAGGATTAAACCATTCGTATAAAGAATAATAATAACCCATTTTAAGTCCAGCTTCTCTTACTGAAGTAGATAAGTCTCCTAATAAATCGCGCTTAGGTGTTCCTGTTACGGCGTTCCAAGGTCTATTCCAATCGCGATCAGCTTCAGCACTATTCCATAAGGCATAACCATCGTGGTGTTTAGAAGTAAGCACTACATAACGAGCACCCGATTTTTTAAAAACATTCGCCCATTGATTAGGATCAAACATTTCTGCTTTGAACATAGGTTCAAATTGTTCATAAGCAAAACTGCTTCCATAATTTTTATTATGAAAGGCCATAAAATCTTTTTGTTTCTCATACAATCTATATCTATACCACTCGGAATAGCTATACCCACTATTTGGTATAATAGGTGCATAGGCAGGCACCGAATACACACCCCAGTGAATAAAAATGCCAAATTTATCTTGATGAAACCAAGAAGGAATTTTTCTGGTATTCAACGATTCCCAATTAGGCTGATAATTTTGGGCATTTGTAGATTGAACCAATGTAAAAATTAAAACGAGTAGTAAGTATTTTTTCATAGTAGGTTTTATATTTATAATAATTGTATCAATAACTTATTATTTATAATGGTTAATTATATTTTGATATGCTTAAAAATTATCGGCATCTCTATAGGCTTTAACTAAAGCCAATTCTCCTGCTGAGCCTGCACCTACTTTTCCATGTTCCATACCTAGCACTCCTTTGTAACCCTTGCTATTAATGTGTTTGAAGATATTGCGGTAATTCATCTCTCCTGATCCTGGTTCATTGCGACCTGGGTTATCACCAATTTGGAAGTACGCTATTTCCGACCAACACCTGTTGATATTATTAATAATATTACCTTCATTTTTTTGCAGGTGGTACATGTCAAATAAAATTTTACAAGCGGGGCTATTAATGGCTTTACAAATAGCATAGGCTTGGTCTGAGTAGCGTAAAAATAAATCGGGTGTATCGCTCAAGGGTTCTAAGACAGTGATTAAATTATTTTTTTCTAAAATTTCTACCCCTGCTCTTAATCCTTCAATCACATTACCTGTTTGAATATCCATGGGTAATCTTCTATCAAAATTACCAGGCACGGTAGTCATCCATTTTGCATTGGTTCTTTTAGCTACTTCCACCGCTTCCTTACAAGATGCCGTAAACTTATCTTTCCATTCTTTAGAACCAGTGGTTAAATTAGTTTTATCATTGTTAGAAAAGTTTACCACAAAAACACCCATATGCATGCCTAAGGCCGCCAAGGTGTCTCCAATTTTTTGTTGCATTTCAGGGGTTCTGCTCATCATTCCATTGTCTTCAATAGCAGTAAAGCCAATACTATGGGCATATTTTATTTGATCAATAAAATTAGGTCCTGCGAAATTTTCAAACATACCATCATGAATGGCATATTTTAGTTTGAAGGCAATGGGCTCTATAGGGTTGGATGTAAAAGTTTTTGCATTTTCTGCTAATAAACTAGTGCCTGCTAAAAGTGAACCGCCCACTAAAACATTTTGTTTTAAAAAATTTCTGCGTTCCATGGTATACTATTTTTTTATAGCTTAAATTTAAGCATAAGTATTAATAAGAACAAGTTTGAAACCATTCATTTATACAATTGCCCTTCTTGTATTTTGTACACCCTTCCTGCAAGCGCAAATTAGGAAGTTTAGCTATTCGGAAATGAAAATGGGCTCTGCTTTCAATTTAATTATTGTCAGTACCGATTCAAATAAAGCCAATCATTTAGCTCGAAAAAGCTTTGAGTTAGTTGATTCACTGAATCATATTTTTAGCAATTACGACTCAAGCAGTGAAATATCAAAAATCAATGCTAGTGCAGGTTTACTGCCTTATAAAATATCACCAGCTATGTTGGATCTAGTGCAAAAATCACAAGATGCCTATATACAAAGCAAGGGCGCTTATGATATTAGCATTGGCCCTTTATCTACTTTATGGAGAAATGCTAGAAAAGCTAAGTTGTTCCCAGATGCAAGTACAGTTATTGCCACTAAAAAATTAGTAGGCTTGGCTCAAGTAAAAATAAATAAGCGTTTAGGCACTATTTTCCTTCCTAACGCTGGCATGCAATTAGATTTTGGTGGCATTGCCAAAGGCTATATTGCTGGGCGCATTATTAATTATTTAAAAGCCAATGGTATACAGCAAGCCTTAGCTGAGGCAGGAGGTGATATTGTAATGAGTGGGGCTCCATTGAATAGTAAAGGTTGGATTATTGGCGTGAACCTACCCCAAACCACGGATGACTTAGTGAATAAAAAATTACAGCTATCTAATTGTGCTGCTGCTACTTCAGGAGATGTGTATCAATATTTTGAAAAAGAGGGTGTTAAATATTCTCATATTATTAACCCTCTTACTGGCTATGGTGTAACGAATCTTAGAAATGTAACCATTATAGCCAAAACCGGTGCCACAGCGGATTGGCTAGCAACGGCTTGTAGTATTTTGCCCATAAAGGAAGCCAAGACCTTAGCCCTATCCAATCATGCCGCTTTATTAATAAGTACTCTTCAAAAGGGGAAATTACATTTTGAAGCCACAGAGAATTTTAAAAATTATTGGCAAGCCACGGGTATAAATCAGGGTAAAAAATAGATAAAACAATAAAATAAGTTTTATCTTAATACACTAAACCAAGGGCATTGAAATTCTATAAAATATTTTTAAGTTTATATTTTTTAATTACGGCGTCTTCATTCATTTATGCGCAAGAAAATAATTTTATGCATTATGATCAAGCCATCACAGGGTCAAATTTAAGTTTTAAAATGGTGCCTATTCAAGCTGGCGAGTTTACAATAGGCAGTGCAGCCAATGAAAAAGGAAGAAATGCAGACGAGGGTCCGCAAAAAAAATTAATCATTGCTGCATTTTGGATGAGCGCTTATGAAGTAACTAGAGACGAGTTAGATGTTTTTTTAAAAGACGAAAGCACTAGCCTGAATGTAAATGTAGATGCCATTACAAGACCTAGCCCACAATATGTAGATTTAAGTTTGGGCATGGGAAAGCAAGGGGGTTACCCTGCTAATAGTATGTCGCAACGCACCGCTATTATGTATTGTAAATGGTTGTATCAAAAAACAAAAGTTTTTTACCGCCTACCTACAGAAGCAGAATGGGAATATGCTTGTAAGGCAGGAACTAATACTGCTTATTTTTTTGGAAATAATGTAGCAGACTTAGATAAATATGCATGGTATGAAAAAAATAGTGAGAATACATTTCATAAAGTAGGAAAAAAATTAGCTAACCCTTGGGGCTTGTATGATATGATAGGCAATATGACTGAATGGACCTTGGATCATTATGATGCGCATGCTTTTGAAAAAATAAACAATGAACAATTATCCATAGCAGCCAATGATGCTAAATATCCAAAAACATTAAAGGGAGGAAGTTTTTTAGATCCAGCTATTGAATTAAGGTCTGCAAAAAGATTTCATTCCGATCCCATTTGGAATAGAAGAGATCCACAAATTCCAAAAAGTAAGTGGTGGCTTACCGAAGCAAAGCAAGTAGGGATAAGGCTTCTACGTCCTTTCATACAGCCATCAGTAGAAGAGATTAACCAATTTTTTAAGGCTTATTTAAATTTATAAATTAAAAATTACCATTATGAACAAACCATTTTCAGGAAATAATTCACGAAGAGATTTCGTAAAAGGAAGCAGCCTTCTTGCAGGAGGTATTTTGGCAGCGCCCTTATTATCCCGCGCCAATTTTTTCTCAGGTTCTGATGATACTATTAAAATTGCAGTCGTAGGTTGCGGTGGAAGAGGTACCGGTGCCGCTATGCAAGCTTTATCTAGTAAACAAAATGTAAAAATTATTGCGATGGCCGATGCCTTCAAAGACAATTTAGACAACTGCCATAAATCTTTAACAGAGGAAATTAATAATAGCATTGGGGAATTAGCCAAAAGATTAGATGTGCCTGAAGAAAGAAGATTCACTGGATTTGATGGTTATCAAAAAGCCATAGCACTTGCCGATGTAGTCATACTTGCTACCCCTCCAGGTTTCAGACCCATTCATTTTGCAGAAGCCATTAAACAAGGCAAGCATGTATTTATGGAAAAGCCGGTAGCTACCGACCCTGCTGGCATTCAAAGTATACTTGCAACAGCCGCCATTGCTAAACAAAAAAAATTAAATGTAGTAGTAGGTTTACAAAGACATTATCAAAATTCTTATCGTGAACTCTATAAAAGAAAAGATTTAATTGGAGACATTACATCTGCGCAGGCTTGGTGGGACAACGATGGCGTTTGGGTAAGACCTAGAAAATACAACCAAACAGAAATGGAATACCAAATGCGCAACTGGTATTATTTTAATTGGTTATGTGGCGATCATATCACCGAACAACATATTCATAACTTAGATGTAATTAATTGGTTCAAAGGTGGGCATCCTGTGAAAGCCCAAGGTTTTGGAGGGCGTCAAGTAAGAAATGGTAAGGACCATGGTGAAATTTTTGATCATCATTTTGTTGAATTTGAATACGCCGATGGATCTATATTAAATAGTCAGTGTAGACATATTCCTGGCACCATGAGTAAGGTGGATGAATTGTTAATTGGTACAAAGGGGAAAATATTTTGTGGAGCTGCACATATTAAGGACCATACTGGTAAACTTATTTATCAGTATGATACTAAATTAGAAAACAACCCTTATCAAACAGAACATGATGAATTGTTTGCAGCCATTGCAAAAGGAGAATATAAATATGCCGATGCAGAAAATGGAGCAAGCTCTACCATGACCTCTATTCTAGGAAGAATGGCTACTTATACTGGGCAAGTCATTGACTGGGATAAAGCCATTAATTCTGGTATTGATATTCGACCAAAAGTATATGATTGGAATGCTGAGCCTCCTATACTTCCAAATGCAGATGGGTATTACCCTATTGCCATACCAGGTGTGACTAAATATTTTTAAAATAATAATAGGAATGCTTTGTACTTGGCTGCCATCGATTTAATAAAATCGGTAAGCTTGTATTTGCTTAATACTTCAGCAGAAGTATCTGCAGCCCCTTGTATTAAGCCTACACAGCTGGGTTTACCACAATTACAAACAAATTGTTGGGCAATTCTCCATTCGGTGGCTGGATAAAAAAAGCGAAGCTCCTCACCTGCGTCAATATCACTAATGCATTCTAATTGCATAGTGGTGGTATTAAATAAAACATTCGGTTCGCAACAATGATTCACATATTGTAAATATTCAGGAAATAAATGAATGTGTTTGTGTTCACTTACTTGTACCGTTAGATAATTAGGCCTATCTAGAATTTTAGAAGCATTAAAGGCAACTATATTATCGCCAGCTTTAAAAGAAGCATTGGCAAATAAACCATGTTGGTTGTTTTCTTTGTTTTGCTTTACTACACAATGTTCATGCCTACTCATTAAAATAAAGGCATCTTTTTTTTCAGGGGACATAAAAAATTTTTACTATTAGTTTACTCTTGTGAATTTTTCAGTTCTGCCTAGCAAGGAAAAGCCTAAATAACCACGTACATTCAGGGTTTGCTTGTCATCACTTAACCACATTTTACTACTATAGGTAGAGCCTCCTTCTGCATCATAAATTTTCCCTTCTACCCACTGTGGCGCTTCCCATTTAAAATCATTTAACATAATCATGCCTTTCACTTCCCTGTTTCTTAAACTTTTATCGGCATTATAAATATCTTTTCTTTCTGTTTTAACCCATACTAATTTACCATACAATTTATTATTTTGTATATAGGTTTCTACAATACCCTTTTTACTAGGCGATAGCCATTTGCCTACAAAATCATTTTGAGCAAATACATTATTAGCAAAAAATAGTAAAAAAATAAATAGGGCGGGTTTTTTAAGTAGTTTTTTAATCATAGACTTTAAGTATAATTTATTAAAGAAGGCTTTGTTTTAAATAGTTTTTATTTAGGACATTAAGTTAATAAATAATTATATTAAACCAACTATATTTAAGTATAAAAATATCAATATATAATTAACATAGGCAAGGACATTATTGGTTATATTGCTATAGCTATAAGATCTTCCATGAAAAAAAGATATCAAGTACTTACCGTTTTGTCTATA
>SHWX01000001.1 GCA_009693615.1 Chitinophagaceae bacterium
CCAAGATAATTTTTGACCATACTTCTTTTTAATAGGCCACAATAATAAACGGGCTTTATCTAAATTGGTATTATCGGGCCAGCTATTTAAAGGTGCGAACCTTTGCATACCTGCTCCTCCACCACCACGACCATCGGTTGTTCTATAAGTACCTGCACTATGCCAAGCCATACGAATAAAGAAGGGTCCGTAATGACCATAGTCTGCAGGCCACCAATCTTGTGAGGTGGTCATTAATTCGAACATGTCTTTTTTAACTTCTTTTAAATCCAAAGACTTGAAAGCTTCTGCATAATTGAAAGAAGCATCCATTGGATTTGTTAAAGATGAATGTTGGCGTAAAATATTTAATCTTAATTGATTCGGCCACCAATCGGTATTTCTTGGACCAGCACTTGTAATTTTTGATGCAGTGGATGCACCTGTAAAAGGACATTTTGCAGCTGTGGTTGCGTTATTTTCCATAATAATAATTGTTGTAAATAGTGAGCAATAAAATTACTACAAATACTCATTTATTAGTATCAAAAAACGGAAAAAATTACCCTAATTGTGGAGTTAATTATACACAATTACTCATTTCCTCCAACAATCTTGCTGGTACTTCTATATAAGTAATTTTCGTAGATATGTCGTCTTGCAAAACGATCAGGGGTATCGGCATTTACTAATTTAACATAGATGGCTTTAGGTACACCATAATATTCATATTCATTGCCATCGGAAAATACTACTCTTAGTATTTCAGATTTAAATTCAAAGTCATCAATACTGGCATCTGTTATAGTGGCTATATAGGCATCCTTGGTGGCTTCATGTGTTTCAATGTGCACACTCACTAAAAAATGATAAGAGGCAATTAGTTTAGCAGACTTTTCTTCGGCCATTTTTTTAGACTCATCACTGTCTTGAAATTTATCAGGATGCCATTCCATCATAATCTTACGATATACTTTTTTCAAATCGCTTAAAGTGGCTTTATCGTCTACGCCTAAAATGGCTCTATGTCTTTCAATTCTCTTCATATATAAATTATGCTGCGCGAAGGTACATTAAACTTATTTAAATAAAGAAGCCCTCTCAGTGTAAACTGAAAGGGCTTAACATTATGATAATACTTTGAGCCAATAAAGGCTACCAAGATTATTTCACTTCTTCAAACTGAGCATCTTCAACAGTATCGTTGGCTGCTCCACCATTTGCTTGTCCGCCAGCTTGCTCTGCACCTGCTTGTTCAGGGCCAGCTGCACCGGCTGCTTGTGCTTTGTAAATTTCTTCACTTGCAGCAGTCCATGCAGTATTCATAGCTTCTAAAGCGGTGTCAACTTTAGCAGTATCTTGAGAAGCATGTGCTTCTTTCAAATTTGCTAAAGCGGTTTCAATAGGTGCTTTTTTATCTGCAGGAATTTTTTCACCAAATTCTTTCAATTGTTTTTCTGTTTGGAAAATCAAACTGTCTGCTTGGTTTAATTTCTCTACTCTATCTTTTTCTATTTTATCACCAGCTTCGTTGGCTTTGGCTTCGGCTTTCATTTTTTCAATTTCTTCCTTTGTCAAACCACTACCCGCTTCAATTCTAATTTTTTGTTCTTTACCAGTGCCTTTATCTTTTGCACTTACATTCAAGATACCATTCGCATCAATATCAAAAGTAACTTCAATTTGAGGAACGCCTCTTGGTGCTGGTGGAATACCATCCAAGTTAAACATACCTAAACTTTTATTTTGAGGTGCCATTGGACGCTCTCCTTGTAATACATGAATTTGAACACCTGGTTGATTATCGCTAGCAGTAGAATACACTTCTGTTTTCTTAGTAGGAATAGTTGTGTTAGAAGAAATCATGGTAGTCATTACACCACCCATTGTTTCAATACCTAAGTTTAAAGGTGTAACGTCTAATAACAATACATCTTTCACATCTCCTGTTAATACTGCCCCTTGAATACCTGCACCAATAGCAACCACTTCATCAGGGTTCACAGAACGGTTAGGTTTTTTGCCAAAGAACTTTTCTACTATCTCTTGTATTTTAGGAATTCTTGAAGAACCTCCTACTAAAATTACTTCGTCAATTTGTGATACAGAATATCCAGCATCTTTCAATGCAATTTCACAAGGCTTTAAACAACGTGCAAATAAATTATCTGCCAATGATTCAAATTTGGCTCTTGTTAATTTTAATACTAAGTGCTTTGGAACGCCATCCACTGCAGTAATATAAGGTAAGTTGATTTCTGTTTCAGAAGAAGAACTTAATTCTACTTTCGCTTTCTCAGCCGCTTCTTTTAATCTTTGTAAAGCCATTGGATCTTTTCTTAAGTCAATCGCTTCTTGTTTTTTAAATTCATCTGCTAAGAAGTCCATGATGACTTTATCAAAATCATCACCCCCTAAGTGTGTATCTCCGTTCGTAGATTTTACTTCAAATACACCATCTCCTAAATCCAAGACAGAAATATCAAAAGTTCCACCGCCTAAATCGAATACCGCAATTTTTTGTTCTATATTCTTTTTATCTAAACCATAAGCCAAGGCTGCAGCAGTAGGTTCATTTACAATTCTACGTACATTCAATCCTGCAATCTCGCCTGCTTCTTTAGTAGCTTGTCTTTGTGCATCGTTAAAATAAGCAGGTACAGTAATTACTGCATCTGTTACTTCAGTGCCTAAATAATCTTCAGCGGTTTTTTTCATCTTCTGTAAAACCATTGCAGAAATTTCTTGTGGAGTATACATACGACCGTCGATATCAACACGCACGGTGTCGTTCTCGCCTTGTACAATTTTATAACTCCAATGAGACTTCTCTTCAGTAATCTCATTAAAACGACGACCCATAAAACGCTTCACACTAGAGATAGTGTTTTCAGGGTTCGTGATTGCTTGACGCTTAGCAGGATCTCCTACTTTACGCTCGCCATTCTTTAAGAAGGCCACTACCGAAGGGGTAGTTCTACGTCCTTCATCATTGGCGATAACTACTGGTTCGCCACCTTCCATAACCGATACGCAACTATTTGTCGTACCTAGGTCAATTCCTATTATTTTTGCCATAATGCTTGATTTTCAATGATTAATTACTCTACTATAGACAATCTTTATGCCATAATTGGTATGCCCATATAGGGGTGCAAATTTGTCATATATGGCAGATATTAGGTTTAATTTAAGGACCTAATTGACATATAAACCAAAAAAAGGGGTAGAAAAGGCAGAGAATTATAGGGTTTCTGAACCCTTAAAAGTGAAGTTCTTTTGACTGGTATAACTAAAGATGACCACAAAGAAGGTAGTGACTATTTTAGCCATCGTAGGAAACCAACCGAAATAATCTACAAATAGCTTTAAAAAGCCGTAATTAAGTAGCACACAGCCCAGCACCACTATAAAATACTTCATGAGTTGCTTACGCTTAGTTACTGTAGTCTCCTGAAAAACTACATACCTACTTAAATAAAAGCCTATAGGAAAGGTGATACAGAAAGAAATGATAAAAGAAGCAATATGGGGGCTAATACTAATAAAGCCTAAATCAATTATTTGCTTGTCTAAAATATAATTGTAGGCCAGAAAAAACAAGCTAATATCCAATATCGTATTGGCGCCACCACAGGCAGCGTACCTAAAAGTTTTTAAGGGCATCATTTTCTTGAAAATGGGATAAAACCAATCAATCATTTCAAGAATAACTTTGCTAATAAAGTCGTGTAGTTTCAACATCAATGCGCTAAGATAATCTTAATTAATTACTTTTGCCAAAGGCAAGCCCAATTTATGAATTTAATAACCCTCTTAAAGCAGACTACATCAAAAAGCTTAGATAGCTTATACCAGGTTAAAATACAACCTGATCAAGTATTAGTAAATGCTACTAAGCCTGAATTTGAAGGAGACTATACCATTGTATTATTTGCCTTTGTAAAACAATTAGGCAAGAGCCCTGAACAAGTGGGCAATGATTTAGGCAATGCTATGCAAAATGCCTTACCTAGTATTATTACTAATTTCAATATTGTAAAGGGATTTTTAAACTTTACTATAAGAAATGACTATTGGTTAGAATTTATTCAACATCTTTCTCCTAATGAATTACTACCTCCTGCTATAAATAAGAAAAAAATTATGGTGGAGTACTCCTCCCCTAATACCAATAAGCCTTTACACTTAGGTCATTTAAGAAATAATTTTTTAGGATGGAGTATTGCAGAAATTTTAAAACTGCAAGGACATGAAGTGGTGAAAACTTGTATTGTAAATGATAGAGGCATTCATATTTGTAAAAGCATGATTGCTTGGCAATTATTTGCAAATGGTGCTACACCCAATTCAACGCAAAAAGGCGACCACTTCGTTGGAGATTATTACGTTAAATACAATGATGCCTTTAAAGCAGAAGTAGCTGAATTAGTAGCCGGAGGTATGATGCAGGAAACAGCAGAAAAAGAAGCCCCTATTTTAAAAGCGGCGCATGAAATGTTATTGAAATGGGAACAAGGTGATGCAGCCACGTTGAATTTATGGAAGAAAATGAATAATTGGGTATACGAAGGTTTTGAAGTGACTTATAAAAAGATTGGTTCTGATTTTTTCAAAACCTATTATGAAAGCAATACTTATTTATTAGGTAAAGAATTAGTGGAAGAAGGACTTACTAAAAAAGTATTTTATCAAAAAGAAGATAGTTCTGTTTGGATAGACTTAACACCCGATGGCTTAGATGAAAAAATTGTGCGTCGTAAAGACGGTACTTCTGTGTATATGACGCAGGATATTGGACTAGCTCAATTAAAACAAAAAGAGTTTAATACCGATGCCAGTATTTATGTGGTGGGTGATGAACAAAATTATCATTTCAAAGTTTTAAAATTAATTTGCCAAAAATTAAAGCAGCCTGCAGCAGATGGAATTTACCATTTAAGCTATGGCATGGTGGAACTACCTACTGGTAAAATGAAAAGCCGTGAAGGAACTGTAGTAGACGCCGATGATTTAGTAGATGAGATGATTAATATCTCAAAAGAAAAAACAGAAGCCTTGGGTAAGGTTTCCGATTTTACGCAAGCAAAACTGACTGAACTATATAATACCATTGGATTAGGTGCCCTTAAATTTTTTCTATTAAGAGTGGACCCTAAAAAGAAAATGATATTCAACCCAGAAGAAAGTATCGACTTTCATGGCTTTACTGGGCCTTTTATACAATATACACATGCACGTATTAAAAGTATATTAAGAAAAACGGGTACAGCTTTTACCATTACCCCTAATGAACTACTGCCTTTAGAAAAACAATTAGCCATTGAGCTTTCTAGCTTCCCTGCCATGGTCAATGAAGCCGCTGACAATTTAGACCCCTCTAAATTAGCCATTTATGCTTTCAACCTAGCTAAATTATTCAATACTTTCTATGCCGAACATTCAATTTCCAATGCAGAATCGGAAGTAAAAAAACAATTAAGAATTCAATTGGGTGTTTTAACAGCAGCTACTTTACAAAAAGCCATGAGCGCTTTAGGTATAGCTGTTCCAGAGCAAATGTAATAAGCTATAAAAATGTAAGACTGGATTTTAGTATACACTTACGTTTAGTGTATAAATTAATTGAATTAACTTAAGTCCTTTTTAATTTAGAACTATTATACACTTCAAGTGTATCCTCTTCAAAACCCCACTGCGTTAACAGGGTATCCATTTGCGCTTGCGGCAATGAAGCTTTATTATAATGGCCCGCATTCATCTTCTGACGCATGGCTTCATAAATACTTACCGCACAAGCCACCGATATATTTAAGCTTTGAATAATACCCATTTGTGGTATAATAAAATTTCCATCGGCTAAATTTCTAAATTCTTCTGTCACTCCCGCATGTTCATTACCAAAAACCAAGGCCACCGATTCTGTAAAATTAATATCATGCAGACTTACCGCATCACTGGACAAATGCGTAGTTAATATTTTACTGAATTTTTTTCTTAGTTCCTTTACACAGTCTTCCAAAGTTTCAAACTCATGAATGGTTAACCATTTTAAAGCACTACTACTACTTCTATAGCCCCATTTTTTATGTCTGGGTATTTTAGTAGTTAATACATAAACTTCTTGAATACCTACCGCATCACAGGTTCGCATTACTGCAGACACATTATGTGGGTCTTGCACATTCTCTAGTACCACCGTCAAATTTGCTTGACGCTTACTTAATACTTTTAATAATTTTTCACTGCGCTCTGGTGTCATAATTATTTTTTAAAAGGCATTACATATTTAACCCCTAATCCTGGCTTGGTTAATGGCCTTATCTTACCCTTACTATTTTCTAAATTATAATCAAGGCCTATTCCATTTAATTCTGTCATTAATAATGGGCCGTCCATATCTACATAATCAAGTTGTGGTAAGAACTGCGCAATAGCGGCAGAACCAATCACCGATTCATTCATGCTACCCATCATTACCTTCATCCCTAATGCTTTCGCTTCTTTAATCATTCTTAGTGCTGGTGTAAGACCACTGCATTTAGTTAATTTAATATTAATACCATGAAAATAATTCGCACAAGTAGCAACCTCTTTTTCAAACACACAGGACTCATCGGCAAATAAAGGTAAAACAGATACCGATTTTAATTGCGCCATCCCCTCCCAATTATCTTTAGCCAAAGGTTGTTCCACCAATTCTACGCCTAAATTAGCAAGGGCTGGAATTTTTTGCAAGGCTTCTTCGCTAGTCCATCCTGCATTGGCGTCTACACGAAGTGGTGCATTGGTATGAGCACGCAGCGCTGTAATCATTTCAATATCGTAATCGGTGCCTACTTTAATTTTATATATAGGCCAAGGATGAGCTTTCATTTTCTCTACCATCTTTTCTATAGAATCAATCCCTAAGGTATAATCACAAATGGGTGTGGGGGTGTTTTCATTCCAAGCTGTATTCCAAATATCGTGTATCGGCATTTTTTTCATTTGTCCAAATAAATCCCAGCCTGCCATATCTAAGGCCGACACTAAAAAAGGATCATTTGGAAACAAGTGGTGTAAAAAATGCCAAAAACGTTCTGGATCAATTAATGCGAACTTCTCAATGAGTTTTCTATTTTTTTCTAAGATCTCCATCATTGATTCCACGGTGACATTATAGTAAACAATGGCTGGCGCCTCGCCAAAACCTTGCCAATTGCCTAAAGACAATCGAATCATCAAACTATGCTGATGCGTTTTCGTTCTGCCATTGGAAATGGTAAATGGATATTCAAAAGGTAATTGTTGTTCCCAAAAATCTAATTGCACTTATATAATTTCTGCTAAGATACTAAATAGCCGATTGTTATATAAGTTGAAGCAGTTTATGATAAAGTATCAAAGTCTATTAAAAACACATTAAATTTATTTTAGTAAAATTATATAAGCTGTTGTATATTTACGTATGATACTTATTATCAATTGTTTACGATAATTAATGGACAAAATATTAATATATACCGATGGTTCTTCAAGGGGTAATCCAGGTCCGGGCGGATTCGGTGCTTTACTAATGTGGTCAGGTAAAACCAAAGAAATACATGAAGCCTATCGTAAAACCACCAATAATAGAATGGAACTATTAGCGGTCATTAAAGCCCTATCAGCCTTAAAAACAAAAACCCTCCCTATTCATATTTATACCGATAGTAAATACGTAGTAGAATCGGTAGAAAAAAAATGGTTGAACAACTGGATCAAAACCGATTTTAAAGGCGGGAAGAAAAATAAAGACCTTTGGTTACAATATCATAAAATAGCTGCCCCTTTCACCATTAAATTTCATTGGGTAAAAGGACATAGTGATAATGCACACAATAATAGATGCGATGTATTAGCTACAGAAGCTGCCGACAATGGGCCTTGGAAAATTGACGAGGTTTTCGAATTAAATGAAGCTGCTAAATAATTGTAGCTCTGCTATTAGATAATTACAGATAACTAAAAATTAGATGGCTTTAAACTTCGGAATAAGTACACGAAAAGAGCCAAATAAAACGCCACCAAATACTAAAGTACCCGCCACACTATAAGGATAAAAAGGTATACCGTCTACCATAGTTTGAATAAGACCTGTAATAGTGAATGCATGATGATAGCCTCCCCCTTGTGCCCATACTAAAAAGTTGGAAACTAAAAAGTAAGCAGTAGGTGCAGATAAAAAGCCTATAAAATATTTAGATGGTTTATTGCTTTGTAAACCAAAACCAAATATAGCGGTACTAGCAATTAAAACATAGTTTAATAATTGACCTTGATAAAAACCTTGAATAGGTGTTAAATGATAAGTATATAATACTTGATACAACAAATCAGAGATAAACATTGAAAGTATTGGTAATAAAAAAGCATATTGCTTTTGTTTTGCGAATAAAGACCCACCAAATAAGGCAATAGCAATTTGTGGTGCAAATCCATAAGGTCTTCCTGGTAAAACACGGTATAAAGCACTCGTAAGTATCATTATAACTAAAGCCACGAATATTTGCTTGTTGAATCTCATCTTCTTTGTTTTTATCTTTAAATGCTAAATTGCTGCTGATAGCTTAGCTACAAAAATAAGGCTTTCATCCTTTATTTAATTTATTTTATAAATAATGATTTTCCTCATTTGTGAATAAACTATTTAGGGACATAAGACTTAAACAAAATAGCTGCTGCTTTGGCCTTTATTTTAAGCTTGGCATTAGGTATCAAAAGCGCGGTATCACCGGCTTTATAAGCTATATCTTCAATAATAACTTCACCATCCATAACTAATAGCATCTCTAAGCTATAGGTTGAAATTGTGTAAACATCCCCTGCATTTAGTACTATTTTACTTAAACTAAAATCGGGGACTGGGCAGGGATAGTTTATTTCTTGGTCATTAAGCTTATCCCTTTTTAGAATAGAAGGATAAGTGGGTACAAAATTTACATGTTGTATGAGTTCTTTCACATCGACATGTTTAGGTGTTAAACCCCCTCTTAAAACATTATCGCTATTAGCCATCAATTCAATATTCTGTCCTTCTAAATAGGCATGTAATATACCAGCCCCTTGAAATATGCCTTGGTACTTAGGAATGTTTACAATATTCAAAATGTATATGGAGAAAATTCCTTTATCAATATTTTTTAAAGGTATTCCGTCCGCATAATATTTATTAGCCCAAAACGCTGGATTGTTTTTTGCAACTGTTCCTTTAGCCACTTCCTTAGCCGCTTCTTCTAATAAGGGTTTTAATATGGCATCTGAAGCTGCCATGGGAAGCTGCATAAAAAAGGAATACAAATTTTGATAATCACCCCCTCTAAATTCATTCATTAAGGGTTTGAGACATAAATTAGTATTCAATCTTTCTTCTAAAATGGCTGGTGGTAAAAAACCGTGTAATAACCAAAAATCGCTGAGGGCCACCATTATTTCAGGCTTATGATTCTCGTCTTTATAATTTCTATTGGCTGCATCAATGGCAATACCCTTGTTCTGTTCTGCTTTAAAACCTATGACTGCATTTTGCTTTGAAGGGTGCACTTGAATACTTAGCATATCATGCACATCCAATATTTTATATAAGTAAGGCAATACCTTATACTTATGGGCTATTTCTTTTCCCAGCCATTGAACAGGTTGTTCGTTTATTAATTTTGCTAAATCTTCCTCCCCTTCTGTTGTTTGAATAGTAGAGGCTGCCAAAGGATGAGTTCCCATCCAATATTCTGCATAAGGCAAATGATTTACATTCTCTACACCCATCAAGTTGGGAAGAAAGGTCTTACCTCCCCAATCATAATGCCTATGTTTTCCTAGTAATTTATACGCTTTTTGCATGTAGATAAAATGTCGATGTTTGGGCTATACGTTAAAGCTAAAGAATTTTAAATGAGCAACAAAGAAATTGGGAATTTTGGTGAAAATATGGCCACCAGTCACCTGAGTCAACTAGGCTTTGAAATAATGCATCGTAATTGGAGATACAAACATTTAGAAATAGACATAATTGCCAGCAAGGACAATCTCTTGCACATTATTGAAGTAAAAACAAGATCCAGTATTGAATTTGGCTATCCCGAACAATTTATAAACAAACAAAAAATGCAGTTTTTAAAAAATGCGGCGGCACATTTTCAATACCAAAACCCTGGGTGGAAATACTTGCAGTTTGATGTTATCTCTATTTTCTTAAATGAAAAACAAATATGGGAATTAGCCTTTTTCGAGGATGTCTACTTCTAATAAGTATTAGCCAATTAGTTCCTGCATTTTCTCGACCATCTTATAAGTGGCTGGACACAATTCAACATTTTGTTTGTGTACATGCATATACTCGGTCATTTTTCTTTTGGTCAAGTGTGGGAATCCAGCACAGTCTGCTGGTCTAATATCATAAATATTACACTTATTAGTTTTCAAATTTAAAAACTGACATGGCTGTAATTTATTTAACCAATCCTTATCTTTTTTATCATAGTCTAACCACTTTTCTTTAAAAGCAGCAGGTGTCATTTCGAAGTGACTTGAAATTCTTTTAATATCGGTGGGTGTAAATGTAGGGCTCATTGTTTTGCAACAATTAGCACATGATAAACAGTCTATCTCTTTCCAAACTAAGGGGCTAATTTTTTGAGTTAATTGATCAAGTCCTTTAGGCGTGTTTTTTTCTATTTTTCTAAGAAATGATTTTAATTGTTTCCCGTTATGCCTCACTTTCTGCTTAAATGACCTTAAATTTACTTTCATATTATGTTTAATCTGATGCGAAATAAAATCATTAATACATAACTATCAAATCTTTTATTCAATCATATGAATTGGGCTCCCTATAAAAAAGGATTCAAAGCATTCTTACAACTTGAAAAGTCGTTAAGCGCTCATTCTGTGGAAGCTTACCTAAGAGATATTGATAAATTAACCAACTATCTTGAATCTAATGAAGAAACGCTGAGTCCTGCAGAAGTAAGTTTACAACACCTGCAATCATTTATACAATGTATTGGAGAAATGGAGATGGCCCCTACTTCTCAAGCAAGAATTATATCAGGTATAAAATCATTTTTCAAATATTGTCTATTAGAACAAATTTGCACAGTCAATCCAACCACCTTACTACCTAGCCCCAAAACAAGACGTAAACTACCCGATGTTTTAAGCTTTGAAGAAATAGAACTGTTAATAGGTCATATTGATTTAAGTAAACCTGAAGGTGGACGCAATAAAGCCATTTTAGAAACAATGTATAGTTCTGGCCTTAGGGTCACTGAAGCCATTAATTTAAAAATTTCTTGTTTGTATTTAGATGTAGGCTTTATCAGAGTCATTGGCAAAGGCGATAAAGAAAGGCTAATTCCCATTGGATCAGATGCCATTAAATTTATAAAAATTTATAAAGACACCATTCGTATTCATCAAAGCCCTGCCAAAAACTGTGAAGACATTCTATTTTTAAACAACCGTGGTAAGGGACTTAGCAGGGTGATGATATTTTATATAATTAAAGACCTTATTTTAAAATCGGGTATCAAAAAATCGATATCCCCCCATAGTTTCAGGCACTCTTTTGCCACCCATTTAGTAGAGGGCGGGGCTGACCTAAGGGCCGTTCAAGAAATGCTAGGCCATGAGAGCATCACCACCACTGAAATTTACACCCATATTAATAGAGAATACCTCAGAGACACCCTTGACCGCTTTCACCCCGCCTTTAAAAAATAACAAAAAATACACATTTACTACCTAGAAATAAACTAGGTTTGTTATCTAAAAAAATTGCATATGAAAAAGATACTTTTTGTCTTAACTACATTATTAAGCTTGTCTGCTACAGCACAAATTAAAATGCCTGCAGCTAGCCCTACGCAAACACTTATTCAAGATTTTGGATTAGGTAAAATTGAAATCGTTTATTCAAGACCAGGTCTTAAAGGCCGTGCGGCTTTTGGAAATGGTACTTTATTAGCACCCACTGGTATTGTTTGGAGGACTGGCGCCAATGGAGCCACCAAGGTTACTTTTTCAGATCCTGTAATTATTGGCGATAAAACTTTAGCGGCTGGTTCTTATGGTTTATTTACCATCCCAGGTGAAAATGAGTGGACTATTATTTTCAATACCAACTCTAAAGGTTGGGGAAGTTTTGAATACAAAGAAGGGGAAGATGTAGTGCGTATTAAAGTAAAACCTGAAACAACTAGCAGTAACACTGAAACATTTACTATTACTGTAGGTAATATTACTCCAGAAACAGCATCCATTATTTTAAAATGGGGCAAGACCATGGTAAACATTCCTATTAAAACAGATATAAAATCAAGTATTCGTAAACAAGTAGAAGCTTCTACTTCTGTTGCCACCGTAACAGGTGCAGCTTACCAAGCAGCAGCTAATTTCTATTTTGATATGGATAAAGATTATGCAAAAGCATTAGCCAATGTAAACAAAGCCATTGAGTCTACACCCACTGCTTATTGGTTATTTCTTTTAAAAGCAAAAGCACAAAAAGAATTAGGCGATAAAAAAGGTGCAAGAGCAAGTGCTGAAACTTGTATTAAAATGGCGGAAGCTGGAAAAAATATGGACTATGTGCGTTCTGGAAATGATGTGATTGCTTCTCTATAAACTTAATTAAGATTGATATTTAAAAGAGTCCCGAGTGCCACTCGGGACTCTTTTTTTGTACATTTGCAATTCAACTGCGGAGGTGGCGAAATTGGTAGACGCACTACCTTGAGGTGGTAGCGCCCATACCCGGGCGTGGGAGTTCGAATCTCCTCTTCCGCACAAACCCTGTCATAAAAATGACGGGGTTTTTATTTATATTTGTAACATGTCTAATTACAACGTTACCTGCCCAAAATGTCAACACAACTTCGAGCCTACCGATGCTATTAGAGAAGAAGTGGAAAAAGAGCTGCGCGGTAAAATGACCGACTGGCAAAAAAAGAAAGAAGAAGAAACAAGCGTTTTATTAGCCGAACAAAAAATAGCTATAGAAAATGAACTAGCAGAGAAACTAAAAAAAGACTTAGGCGCTCAGTACGATCATAAAATTAAAGTCATGCAGCAAAATGAGTCTGCCATGAGTAAGCAAGTAAAAGATTTTCAAGAAAAAGAATTGGAGTTTCTTAAACAAGTACAAGTAATACAAGCCAAGGAAGCAGAATTGGAATTAGAACTACAAAGAAAATTAGTAAAGGAAAGAGAAACTTTAAAAGCACAAATACAAAAAGAAGAAATAGAAAGAGGTTCTTTAAAAGAACAAGAACATCTGCTTAAAGTGAAAGAACTAGAAAAGCAATTAGACGACCAAAGAAAGTTGGCCGACGAAATGAAGCGCAAGGCCGAACAAGGTAGTATGCAAATGCAAGGCGAAGTACAAGAATTATTGTTAGAAGAATTACTTAAAACAAGTTTTCCTTTTGACCAGATCTCCGAAGTGGGTAAAGGCGTAAGAGGTGCCGATTGTATACAACTGGTGCGCAATAGCCTTGGGCAAGAAGCAGGTAAAATTATTTATGAAAGTAAAAGAACCAAAGACTTTAACCAAGAATGGATTGATAAATTAAAGGCTGACATGCGCAGTCAAGGTGCAGACATTGCAGTAATTGTGACACAAACCTTTCCTAAAGAATTAGATCGTTTTGGTGAAAAAGACGGCGTATACATTTGCTCTTTCCAAGAAGTCAAAAGTGTTGCCTTATTATTGAGAAATGCGATTCTAAAAATCCATGATACCAAAAAGAGTCAAGTCAACAAAGGAGACAAAATGAGTTTTCTTTATGACTATTTAACAAGCAATGAATTCAGCGAACAATGGAAAGCGGTGGGCGAAGGTTTTAGACAAATGCGCTCTAGTATTCAAAAGGAAAGAGACGCTATGGAAAAACTTTGGAAAGCTAGAGAAAAGCAACTCGAAAAAGTATTGCTCAATGCGATGCATATTAAAGGATCTATTGAAGGTATCGCAGGATCTGACGCCATTCATTTAGATTTATTAGAGGATGATACCACCATTGGAATAGAGGAAGAATAACTATCTAAGATTGCTTAACTATAACAAGTAACGCAGATATACTCTGTGCCAAAATGGTAATCTAAATGGACGCTAATATTGCTCCCCTTGTGTAAAATTTGAGCAGGTACAGTTCCCCTATCCCCTTTAGTTAATTCAAGGATATTAAAATCCTTTGCAAAATCAATCCCCAATTGTTCATGCTTTTTATACATGGCTTCCTTGGCTGCCCATAAAAATGCTAACTGATTCAATTGTTCCTTTTCTGCCAAACCTGCAATCATTATTTTCTCCTGGTCATTTAAAAATTTATGCGCCACTTTAGCAATGCGTGGGTGTATGATTTCAATATCTATACCTGTAGGTTTGTCATCTACTGCACAAGCTGCATAACCCTTACAATGTGAAAATGAAAAATGAAAAGGCAATCCAATTAAATAGGGTTTCCCATTATCAGCCATGGCCAATTGATTCAAATCTGCTTCTGGCATCATTAATTTAAATAATAACCTAACGGCCAAATGTTGTGTCCTTCTTTCCTCGTTGGCAATGGGTACAGCAAGTTGCACATCTGTTTCAAAAAAGGACGCAGGTTCTTGAATAGACCAAATGGCTAGATGAGCTGTCTCGTTAATATTTTGTTGATAAAACAAAGGCATAGAAAAAAGGATTGAATTAGATTGCAGCGCCGTTCAAAGCTGCAAAATAAACATAAAAAAACAAAGATGATTTTATCTGACACTCGAATATTAGAAGAAATAGCCAAACAGACTATTAAAATTGAACCATACGATCGCAAAGACTTAGGCAGCAATAGCTATGACGTGCATTTGGGCAAATGGTTAGCCACCTACGATAATGCCATTTTAGATGCAAAAGCACATAATACCATTACCTATTTCGAAATACCTGAAGAAGGTTTTGTTTTAGAACCGACGGGCTTTTATTTAGGCGTTACATTAGAATATACAGAAACACATGCGCATGTTCCTTTTTTAGAAGGAAAGTCTTCAACCGGAAGATTAGGTATTGACATTCATGCAACCGCAGGTAAAGGCGATGTTGGTTTCTGCGGTTACTGGACTTTAGAAATTTCTGTAAAACAACCCGTTAAAATATATAAAGGAATGCCTATTGGTCAACTTATTTATTTTCCTGTAGATGGGGAGATTGAAGTAAAATACAATCAAAAGAAAAACGCTAAATATAGCGGTCAGCCCGAGAAGCCCATTGAGAGTATGATGTGGAAGAATCAGTTTTAGTATACTTTATTTAAAACTTGACTAATGTTTATGTTACTGCTTTGATTTATTATAAGCAAGTACCCATAATAACACTTCATCATAACTTTTTATTCCTTTCGCCTGTTTATTCCATTGTAAGAATTGATCATATAGAGGTGTGGATGCAGGAATGAGTAAATGCTGTCTTTGTATAAAAAAATCTTTTATCTTTTTTCTATCTCCTCTCACTTTAACATCGAGTAATAATTTATTTCGATTCACTATTTGTTTCCAGTTTTCAAAATTGCCAGTTTTAGCAATTAAGCCTAAATGTTCAGACTGACAATAAGTAAATATTTGCAGTAACATAGAATAGCGCAATAAAGCATCAGTAGACTCTATCGCAACCACAAAGGCAATAAAATTAGCTTCCGCCTCAGAGGCATAGCCCATTTGGTGCGCTAATTCATGGCAACTGGTATAAGGCAGGGTAAGCAGCGGAACATCTGTCCTAATAATGGCTTCCCCCGTAATGGGTTGGTAAAATGCCAAATACCCTAAATAATCACCCCAACTAGGAAAAGCAGCCTGTTTTAAAACGGGTTTATCTATATGAAGCTGAGGGAATCTGTTTTTTAGCTGCGCGTAATTCAAAATGCTATTATTAAAAACCTGGTCTACCTCAATACCTTGGATAAAAGAATCTGACAATATTTGCCTAGTTTTATTCAATTCCTTCATTAAAACCAGACTAAGGCTATCTAACTGAACTTCGGTATAGCTAGTATCCATTTTTAAATTAAAGCTTTTAGCTGGGCTAGATTTTTGATAATTCAAACCCCAAATAAGCATAAAAACCACATATAATTGAATCAGTTTCAAAGTAAGCTTTTTGCCAAAACGGAAAAGATAAGTCCTATAAGTAATAGTGTTAATTTTATTTTTAAGTTTATATAAGCTTAGTATTATATTAATAATCAATATTATAATTAATAAAAGATATACATACTCACCAATGGGCAGCTTGATACTACTAGTAATAAATCTTAGGCCTAGTCCAATGTATTGAAATAATCCAAAACTGAAGTATTCACTCACTGCATCTGGGAAAAATGAAAAGACTAGAATAGCCAATGCAATTAGCAGCCAAGCTGTCTGAGATAGGGTTATGATACGAGCACTGCGCTTTATTGGGTCTTTTTTCACCTTTTAGGGATTATTTGGCTGGTCGAAGAATAGGTTCCCAAAAGTAGGATAAACTTTGTCTTTTGCTTGGTTTTTACTAACTTTGCCAACCTTATAAGTACGGATATGAACCAAAACAGGGCTTACGAAATAGCATTTGTGGGTTTGACACCCGGTTTACACGAGTTCGAATACCGTATCGAGGATCAGTTCTTTACCAGTTTTGGCCAACAAGACTTCTCTAATTGCAATACCCTGGTTAAGCTTAAGCTTGACAAAAAACAAGGTTTTTTCCAATTGCACTTTGATGTTGATGGCAAAATAGACACCCTTTGCGATCGTTGCGGCAATTCCCTAACGATTCAATTATGGGATGAGTTCAACTTAATTGTAAAATTAGTGGACGACCCTATTACCATGAACAGTCAAGAAGAAGACGCTGATATTTTTTATATCGATAAAGGTGAAAATTATTTTTCAATCGCTGCTTGGATTTATGAATTCATCAATTTAAGTATTCCTTTACAACATATTTGTAAGAAGAATGAAAAAGGAGAATCGACCTGTAATCAAAAAGTATTAGACCAGTTGAACCAATTCAAAGCAAATCCAACAGAAGTGAATATTAAAAACATCTGGAAAGGTTTAGAAAAATTTAAAGGATTGGATGATACGAATGAGGAAGAAGTAAGCAAGAATTAACAACGAATATTAAATAATAAATTTTAAAAAATAAGAGATGCCTAATCCTAAACGCAGACACTCACAACAACGTAGTGCTAAAAGAAGAACTCACTATGTAGCTCAAGAAGTTACATTAAGCAAAGATGGAACCACTGGAGAAATCCATGTACGTCATCGTGCGCACGTTCAAGAAGGTAAATTGTACTACAAAGGTTTATTAGTAAGCGAAAAAGCGCCACTAAAAGCCTAATTACTGATTTATGAATATTGGCATCGATATGATGGGAGGCGATTACGCCCCACTGGAAGCCGTTAAAGGTGTTCAACAATATTTAGCTCATTCAGAAAATAATTTATTTTGTATAGGTGAAGAAACCCAGCTGAAAGAACTTTTTCAGACGCATGGGATTTCCTCACCTTTTTTACATATTGTACCTGCCACTGAAGCGATAGGCTACCATGAACATCCTACTAAAGCTTTAAAAGAAAAACCGAATTCATCCATTGCCATTGGATTTAAATTATTAGCAACTGGTGAAATAGACGCCTTCCTAAGTGCAGGTAATACGGGCGCTATGTTAGTAGGTGCCATGTTTAGCATTAAGCCCATTAAAGGCGTAATGAGACCCACCATTGCTACTTTACTTCCTAAACTAAATGGCAAAACGGGCTTATTAGTAGACGTTGGATTAAATGCAGATTGCAAACCAGAACAATTAAATCAGTTTGGCATTTTAGGCAATTTATATGCCAAGCATATTTTAAATATTGAAAATCCCACTGTAGGTTTATTAAATGTAGGTGAAGAAGAAGGCAAAGGAAATATTTTAGCACAAGCCTCTTACCCATTATTAAAAGAAAATACAGCCATTCATTTTATAGGTAATATTGAAGGCAGAGATGTTTTCAATGATAAAGCCGATGTCATTGTTTGCGATGGATTCACAGGAAATATTATTCTTAAAATGGCTGAAGCAATGTATGATGCAGCTAAGCATCAAAAACTAGAAAACGATTCTTTCTTTGGACGTTTCCATTTTGAAAATTACGGAGGTACCCCTGTTTTAGGTGTGAATAAGCCAGTTATTATTGGACATGGTATTAGTAATGCAAAAGCATTCTACAATATGATTTTACTTGCTGAAAAAATGATTCAAACTCGCTTTTGTGATATCATTACTAGCAATTTCGAGAATTTATAACAAGTTCTGCATTTCTTTATTCCCTATTTCTTAGTAATTTGTTTAATTTTACACTCAAATAAAGTGAGACAATATGTGGTTAAATAATATTTTAGAAACCATTGGTAATACTCCCTTAATTCGTTTAAATAAAATAACGAGTGAAGTGCCTGCTACTGTGCTTGCTAAAGTAGATTATTTTAACCCTGGTAATTCTATCAAAGATAGAATGGCATTGAAAATGGTAGAAATAGCAGAAGCGGAAGGAAAACTAAAACCAGGCGGCACTATTATAGAATGTACAAGTGGTAATACCGGTATGGGACTTGCCTTAGTGGCTATTGTAAAAGGATATAAATGCATTTTTACCACCACCGATAAGCAGAGTAAAGAGAAGATGGACATATTAAGAGCCGTGGGCGCTGAAGTAATTGTTTGTCCTACTAATGTTGCACCAGCCGATCCAAAAAGTTATTATTCTGTTGCCAGAAAAATTGCTGCTGAAACACCGAATTCTTTTTTCTTTAATCAATATGATAATTTAGCGAATCGTCTAGCCCACTATGAAAGTACAGGGCCAGAAATTTGGAATCAAACAGAAGGAAAAATTACCCATCTAGTTTGTACGGTAGGTACAGGTGGAACCATTACTGGTACTGCAAAATATTTAAAAGAAAAGAACCCGAATATTCAAGTATGGGCCATTGACCCTGTTGGCTCATTGCTTACGCATTACTTTCAAACAGGCATTGAAGACCATGCCTATGTTCAACCCTATATTGCAGAAGGCTTTGGCGAAGATTTTGTTCCTGCTAATTACGATATGTCTCTCATCAACCATTTTGAACAAGTAGCCGATAAAGAAGGGGCTTTAATGACCCGACGATTAGCAAAAGAAGAAGGTTTATTCTGTGGCTATAGTGCAGGAAGTTGCATTTTAGGATTACTACAATTAAAAGATAAATTAAAAAGCTCCGACCTTGTGGTTTGCATTTTACATGACCATGGAAGTAGGTATGTAGGCAAGGTGTATAATGACGATTGGATGAAGAGTAAGGGCTTTCTGTAAAGTATTGATTTTCAATTAATAATTTAAGACTTTGGCTAACATGCGTTTGGGCCATAAATTGTATATTTGCCACTCAATAATTAAACTATGAGTAAGTACAGCGCAGGGGTTTTATTTGGCAAAGAATTAGAGACATTATACAACGATGCAAAAGCCAATCAATTTGCCATTCCAGCAGTCAATACCACTGGAACCGACACTATCAATGCAGCTATTGAAACGGCCGCAAAAGTGAACTCCCCTATCATTATTCAATTTTCTAATGGCGGTGCTCAATTTATTGCAGGTAAAGGAATGCCTAACGATAATTTACAAGCCAATATTCAAGGGGCTATAGCAGGTGCATTACATGTGCACCAAGTTGCAAAGTTTTATAATGTTCCTGTTATCCTTCATACCGACCACGCTTCTAAAAAATGGTTACCCTGGATTAGCGCTTTAATTGATGCAGGTGAGCAATATAAAAAAGAAAAAGGACAACCATTATTTAGTTCACATATGTTGGACTTATCTGAAGAAAGTTTAGAAGAGAACATTCAAACATCAGTTGAGTTTTACAAAAGAATGGCACCCTTAGGAATGAGTATTGAAATTGAATTAGGTGTAACAGGTGGAGAAGAAGATGGTGTTGATAATAGTAATGTAGATAATGATAAATTATATACACAACCAGCACATGTTGAATACGCTTATACTGAATTAAGTAAAGTGGGTAATTTATTTACAGTAGCTGCTGCTTTTGGTAATGTGCATGGTGTATACAAACCAGGTAATGTTGAATTAAGACCAGACATATTAAATAATAGCCAAGTGCATATTCAAAAGAAATTAAACACAGTAGAGAAGCCAGTGTATTTTGTTTTTCATGGCGGATCGGGTTCACCACAAAATCAAATTAGAGAAGCTATCGGATACGGCGCTATTAAAATGAATTTAGATACCGACTTGCAATGGGCTTTCTGGGAAGGTATTTTAGAATATTATAAAAAAAATGAAGCCTTCTTGCAAACACAATTAGGCAACCCTGAGGGAGCCGATAAGCCTAATAAAAAGTATTATGACCCAAGAGTTTGGTTAAGAAAAGGGGAAGAATCCTTTATTAAGCGCTTGGAAATAGCTTTTGATGACTTAAACTGTATTAATAGAAACGCTTAAACAAAATTTTAACACAGTCACCTATGTACTAAAAAAGGGTGACTGTTTATTTTTTATAACTTCATACAGGACTAAAACGATTGCTTAACTATGAGAAATAGAGAAGAAGATATTGAAGTAAACTTAACAGGTGAGGAAACGGCTGCTTCTGAGGCTAGTAAATCAAGATGGTTTAAAAGAATTAGAAAGGGCATTACGACTTCCACCGCCGATAAAAAAGAAATACCAGAAGGCCTTTGGACAAAATGCCCTTCTTGTAATCATATTTGCACGAGTTCGGAATTAAAAGAAAGTTTATTCATTTGTTCTAAATGTAATTTTCATCATCGTATTGGAAGTGATGAGTATTTTGATATTTTATTTGACGAAGCACAGTGCACAGAACTTTTTGATAATATTAAAAGTAAAGACGCCTTAAACTTTACCGACTTAAAAAATTATCAAAAAAGATTAGACGAAATTCATGCTAAAACCGATTTAAAGGATTCTATGCGTGTAGCGGTAGGAAAAATTAATGGAGAACAAATGGTGGTGGCCTGTATGGACTTTGAATTTATTGGAGGTTCATTAGGCAGTGTGATGGGAGAAAAATTTAGTCGCGCCGTGGATTATTGCATACAATATAAACTACCCTACTTGGTCATAAGTAAAAGTGGTGGTGCTCGTATGATGGAAAGTGCCTTTAGTTTAATGCAATTGGCTAAAACCAGTGGTAAGCTTTCTCAATTAAGTGATGCTAAACTTCCTTTCATTTCTATGCTTACCGATCCTACTTTTGGTGGAATTTCTGCAAGCTTTGGTATGCTAGGAGATATTAATATTGCAGAACCTGGTGCTCTAATTGGTTTTGCTGGTCCGCGTGTTATTAAAGAAACCATTAAAAAAGATTTACCCGCAGGATTTCAACGCAGTGAATTTTTATTAGAACATGGCTTTTTAGACTTTATCGTTGATAGAAAACACTTAAAAAATAAATTATCCGAAGTGGCTTACTTATTCAAACATTAATCCATTTAGGAAGTCAATATTTAATCCTATTTTTGTTTCCCGGCACTAGATCAGTTCCGGGATTTTTTATGGCCAAATCGAAAACAGTACAAGCTAAAGAGTTAAATAATAGGCAGGCCTATTTTAACTACCACATAGAGGATAAATATGAGGCAGGCATTGTATTGTTAGGCACAGAAGTGAAATCTATTAGAGAAGGTAAGGTAAGTTTCAATGACTCCTTCTGTATGTTTGATAAAGGGGAACTATGGGTGCGCGGCTTATTTATTAATGCCTATACCCATGGCAATGTTAATAATCATATTGAAGTGCATGACCGTAAATTATTATTACAAAAAAGAGAGCTTGAAAAATTAGAGACCAAGGTGAAAGAAAAAGGATTCTCTATTATTCCTTTGCGTATATTTTTTAATGATAAACATTATGCCAAAGTAGAAATTGGTGTAGGGAAGGGTAAAAAAGAATTTGATAAGCGTGAAACGATTAAGTCCCGCGATGTAGATAAAGAGATTAAACGACTATTGAAGCGCTAAGAATTTTCATAAAATAAATACGCCTTTACCGAATAAAACTTATTTAAATATTGAAATTGGAAAAATGCTATATCGAACGAACTTTGTGAGCGAAGCGATCAGAGAGTGAGATATAGGTATTTTTTCATTTAATATTTAAATTGCCAACTACTCATACTTTTTCTTCGGCGCATCATCACCCTTTAACTGTTCGGCGATGGCAGATGGATGTGGCTTATAGGTAGTGGCATATGCAATTGCTAATAATGCAGTGAATCCACCAAAAGACCAAGCCAATTCAATAGGGATTAACCAATAACCCCAGAATTTTTTAACCACCGCTTTTTGAGGATTACTTAACTCATAAATTAATTCCAGCTTCTCTCCTATTTTAGAAGCATACTCAGCGCTATCTAATATTATTTTATACTCTTTGCCAAATTCAGAATAAACAGCCACTATCTTAGTCCCAGACATTATCGCTTCCTTTACAATAATGCCAGGTGCTGTTTCACTATCAAAATAGTCAGGCACCCTACTAAAAGGTAGGTATAAGAGAAAACAGGTAAGAAATAATAGGATCGAAGATTTAATCATTAAAAACAGGTTTTAAATTAAAAGAGCCCCTAGTATTACTACCAAGGACTCTTAAAGCGAATTCATAATATATTTTAATTACTCAAACTTCTAAAGTCAACAGGCACTAGCTTACTTACACCTGGTTCTTGCATGGTCACACCATATATAACATCCACAGCACTCATAGTTTGTTTATTGTGTGTTACAATAATGAATTGTGAGTTATCGCTGAATTTCTGGATCATTTGTGTGAACTTACCTACGTTGGCATCATCTAATGGGGCATCTACCTCATCCAAAATACAGAATGGTGCTGGCTTGATTAGATAAATGGCAAACAACATAGCAGTAGCTGTTAAGGTTCTCTCTCCTCCACTTAATTGACTAATAGAGGATGGCTTTTTACCTTTAGGACGCGCTACAATTTCTATAGCAGTTTCGGCTAAGTTTTCTGGATCAACTAATATTAAGTCACAAGAATCTTCTTCTGTAAATAAGGCTTTAAATACCTTTTGGAAGTTCTCTCTAGCCTGGTTGTATGTTTCTAGGAAGGCTTTATTAGCGGTGGCTTCTACTTCTTGAATAGTAAGCATTAAACTTTCTTTAGCAGTCACTAAGTCGTTCTTTTGTTCTAAAATGAAATCATAACGCTTTTTAATTTCAGTATAGGCTTCAATGGCTGTTGGATTTACTTCGCCCATATTCTCCAAGCGCTTCTTCATTCTATCTGCACTGGCTTGTAATTCTTCTAATGAAATTTCAGTAGCCCTGCCCTCGTCTAAGATTTCCTCTAATTCTACTTTAAACTCAACATTTAATCTTTCTTTCATGCCAGACAACTGTAATTTTAAATTATTCAGTTGGTCTTTTATTTCATTAATTAATTGATCAATTAATTCTTTAGACTTAATCTGAATTCTTAAGGCACTCTCTTTTTCTTGTAAGATGTTTCTTAAATTATAATAAGCTTGATCTGTTTCATTTAATTTCGACTCTTTCTCTTCCTTGGTCTTTAATAATTTAACCAAATCTTCTTCTAATTGCGCTAATTCAGCACGGCTTACAACAATAGCTGCACTTGCTTCTGTTAATTGAACACTATTGGTTTGTATTTGCGCACGTAAATCATTCAATTGATTTTCCTTAAATACCACCTCCTGTTGCAATGCCTCAATTTTGCTGTACTGCTTAGTTAATTGCAAATTCATTTCATTAAACTCGCCAGAAGCTAAATGATAGGCTTGCTCGGCTGCTTGATAAGCCAATTCAATATCATTTAAATTAGACTGAGTTTGTTGTAAGGAAAGATTCAAGGCTTCTAATGCAATTCTTGTATCTGCAATAGCAGTATGCTCTTCCGTTATTTTATCTGCAAACTCTTTTAACTTAATAATAGCGGCAGACTGTGCTAGTTGTAAGTTCTCTAATCTATTCTTATTGGCAAATACTTCATTGATTAAAGTATTCACGGCTTGCTCTGTAGAACGGATTTCGTTTTCTTTCAAAAGCTCATTAAACTGTAATACAGAATTATGTTGTGTTTGAATAGTGGCTTTTAAATCGTTTACTACTTTTTCTTGTGCTTGAATATCTTCCAATAATTTTTCTAAATTCTTAGCACGACCAATTTTCTTTCCCTCAAATAAACCAACGCTACCTCCTGTTAAAGTATACTTACCTTTTACATACTTACCCGTTTTTTCTAAGATAATACCTGTATAATCGCCCAATAAGGCTTGTTCATTTTCAGCAATAAAAACATTGCCTAATAAATGGTTCGCTAAAGCACTGTACTTACTGTCTATTTCAATAACTGATAAAGCAGAGATAGTATTAGCTGGTGCCGTATTGGCTGAAGCGCCGTTTAATTGATCTAATAAGAAGAAATTGGCCTTCCCTTTTTTATTGTCATCCAATAATTGTACGGCCTGCATACCCTCTTTTAAATCATTGACTACATAATAGTTCAAATAAGGCTCAAGTACATTCTCCACCGCTGCACGGTAGGCTTCTTGTACATATAAAATATCTGATAAAATAGGTGCTTGATGATTCCAGCCTGTATTCTTATGCAAGAACTTCACACTCTCAGGATAGCCATCCATAGAATCTACTAAGCTCTTTAATAAATCGTATTCGTTTTTCTTAGCGTCTAATTTTCTAGTTTGTTCTGCTAGTTCTGATCTTAGTATTTCTAGTTGCTCCTGTGTTTCAAAAATACTGGCTCTTGCATTATCATGCTGCGCTTGTAAAGCAGCTAAATTTGCTTTATTAGTTTCTAAATCGGCTTCTTTGGTGGCTAATTGAGCAGTAATAGCTGCTATTTGACCTATTCTATGATTTTGTTCTTCTTCTAATTGCTGATGTGATCTTTGTACGTTTTGAATAGAAGTATCCGATACAGCTACTTTTTTCTCCGCATCAAATTGATTTCTTTGAATTTGTTGATAAGACTGACGCAAATTATCTAAAATAGATCTTTGACTATCGAAGGAATCTCTTTTTTCAGTTAAAGCTGTTTGAGACTGATCAACTCTTGTTTTAAAGTCTTGGTATATTTTTTCTTCTTCTACTACTTGTAGTTTGGTGTACTCGATAGAATCACCAATTGTTTTTAACTGCCCTTCTGCTTTTAATAAAAACTCTTGTAAAGAGGCTTCTTTATCATTTAGATAATTTAGACGTTGTGCTGCTAAATTTTTATCGTTCTCTTTAGTTCTTAGTAAGGATAAGCTATCGTTGAACTGATGCTGCATTGCCTGCAAGCCCTTCTCTTTTTCAATAAAGACCACACGCTCTTGCTCTAAAGCAGCTTCTTCCAATGCGATAGCGGCTTCTAATTGAAATTTCTTATCTGTTTCTGTTTCTTGTTGCTCATTTAGCTCTTTATAGCTAATATTAAAACCCTCTAAAGAAGCCTTGGCTAATTCAATGGCAGTGTCTTTGTACTCTTTTTTGATTTCAAAATACTTTTCTGCTTTTTTAGCTTGATTCTCTAAAGTTTTTAATTGATTATTAATTTCAAATAATAAATCTTCGATACGCGCTAAATCTTGTTCAGTAGCGTCTAATTTATTCTTCGCTTCTTTTTTTCTTGTTTTATAAATGGTAATACCCGCCGCTTGTTCTAACATTCTACGACGACTATTATCTTTATCCTTAATAATATCATCTACCATTGCTAATTCGATAATGGCATAACTGTCGGTACTCACCCCTGTATCTAAGAATAAATTATGGATGTCTTTCAAACGACAAGCCACATCATTTAGTCGGTATTCACTCTCCCCGTTTTTATAAAAACGACGCGTTACGGTGATGGTGCTAAACTCGGTAGGTAATAAGTTTTTTGTATTCTCAAAAGTAAGGCTCACTTCTGCCATACTACTTGCCGATCTGGTTTTACTTCCGTTAAAAACTAAAGAATCTAAATTTTCACTTCTTAAAGCTGAAATTTTCTGTTCTCCAATTACCCATCTTATGCTATCTATGATATTACTTTTTCCACAACCATTGGGCCCAATAATGCCCGTAATTCCATCATCAAAACTTACAATTGTTTTGTCAGCAAAGCTCTTGAACCCTTTGATTTCTAATGACTTTAGTCTCACTTGTTATCTTCTATTTTATGCTGCGAACATAAGAAAAAGAGCCAAGAAATCAAGGCCTAAATACTGTTTTGTGTACAATTAGTGGAGAAAAATTAAGCCTGCGCAATAAGCCTACCTCCAATGGTAGCTAAGGTTCTTGAAGGAAATTTATTAACAACCATAAAATCGTGAGTTGCCATTACAATAGCGGTTCCATCATCCTTGGCTATCTGAAATAATAATTGCATGATTTCATCGCTGGTTTCAGGGTCTAAACTTCCTGTTGGCTCGTCTGCTAATATCAATTTAGGGGAATTTAATAAGGCCCTAGCAATATCCACTCTTTGTTGCTCGCCCCCACTCATCTCATAGGTCATTTTAAAGCCTTTATTTTGAAGCCCTACTTTAGCTAGTACATCTTCAATTTTTTGTTCTACCATACGCTCGTCTTTCCAGCCAGTGGCCTTTAGTACAAAACGTAAGTTCTCATGTACATTTCTGTCGGTAAGTAATTGGAAGTCCTGAAAAACGACTCCTAAATTTCTTCTTAAAAAAGGAAGCTTCTTCCAATCCATATCTTTTAAATCATAGCCTACCACCAAACCTTTTCCTTCGGTTATGCTTACTTCGCCGTATAATGATTTCAATAAACTACTTTTACCCGTACCTGTCTTACCTACTAAATATACAAACTCTCCTTTTTGAACCGTAAAATTTACATCTTGCAAAATGAGATTCCCACTTTGATAAATATTTACATTTTCTAATTGCACTACTATTTCGCTCATATCTTAGTTTGTTAGTGTAAAATTGTTTTCTACTGATCTTTTAAAATTCTAAAATTATTCAATCTTCTACATTATTCAATCTTCTAAAATTAATAGCTAAAACTTTCTGTTCCAAAACTTCCTTTTAAAATTAATTCTTTTTGAGTAGATGCTTCCACCCTGCCTATCATTTGAGATTCAATATTGAATGTTTTAGCCAAGGCTATTAAAGCAGCTGCCGACGCCTCGTCCGTAAAAATTTCTAATCGGTGGCCCATATTAAATACCTGATACATTTCTTTAGTATTCGCTCCAGAATTTTCTTGAATTAAATTAAATATAGGAGGCACTTCTAAAAAATTATCTTTCACAATGCGCATAGGGCCAGGCAAATACTTCATGCATTTTGTTTGTCCACCCCCACTACAATGTATCATTCCTTTGACTGCATCGAAATGCTTATCTAGTATAGCTTTCACAAGTGGGGCATAAGTACGCGTGGGACTTAATAATAATTTTCCAATACTAATAGCGCCAAAACCAGGTATATCCAATGTATCGGTCATTTTATTTTTTCCAATATATACTACTTGTTCATTTAAACTTGGTTCAAAAGTTTCAGGGTATTTTTTTGCATAGGCATGTTCTAAAACATCATGTCTTGCACTGGTAAGTCCATTGCTGCCAAGTCCACTATTATAGGCGGTTTCATAACTTGCTTGGCCATAACTAGAAAATCCAACGATAACTTGTCCTGCTGCAATTTTGTCGTTGGTAATTAGTTTTGCCTTAGGCCATCTTGCTGTCATGGTTCCATTTACAGCAATTGTTCTCACTACATCTCCTACATCGGCAGTTTCTCCGCCTAAAAATTCAATTTGTATACCGAATTTTTTGAGTGTATTAAAAAAATTCTGTGTGCCATTAATAACCTCGCTTAATACTTCTCCTGTAATCACTAATTTATTTCTATCAATGGTGGAAGAGAATAATATTTGATCATAAATACCTACACATAATAAATCGTCTAAATTCATGGCAATGGCATCTTGTGCAATGCCTCTCCAAACACTTACATCTCCTGTTTCTTTCCAATAGAGATAAGCTAGTATACTTTTAGTACCTGCTCCATCGGCATGCATTATGTTAATAAAGTCAGATTGACCCCCTAAATAGTCGGCATATAGCTTACAAAAAGCATTCGGATATAAGCCTTGGTCAAGGTCCTTAATAGCCGCATGCACTTCTTCTTTTTGAGCGGAAACCCCGCGTTGAGCATACAATGACATGAATCTAAATTGGTTTATGGCATAAAGGTACAATTGTTTTACATTTGTGCCATATTTAGACAACGAAGATGATAGTTCACCACGATTTAAAACAATTACCCGCTTTCAAAAATGCTGTTATTACCACGGGGGCCTTTGACGGAGTGCATATAGGCCATCAAGAGATTATTAGCAGGATGAAGCAAATAGCCCTTGAAATTGGCGGAGAAACAGTCATTGTCACTTTTCATCCGCATCCAAGAAAAGTAATCTCCTCTATTCCTGGAGAAATTAAACAACTTACTAGCCTAGAAGAAAGAATTGAATTACTAAAACAAAGCGGCATTGACCATTTAGTAGTAGTCAAATTTGATTACGCTTTTTCTAATTTAAGCGCTGATGAATATATTAAAGCCTTTTTATTTGACCATTTCCATCCGCACACTATATTAGTAGGCTATGACCACCGATTTGGTAATGGCCGCAATGGAAACTATGATCTACTAGAAAAATTTGGCAACGAATTAGGTTTTAAAGTAGAGCAAATTCATGAAAAAATTATAGATCAAGAAATTGTAAGTTCTACCCAGATAAGAAACTATATACTAGAACATGCCATTGAAAAAGCCAATGCATTATTGGGCTATCCTTACTTATTTGACGGATTTGTAGTAAGAGGTAACCAAATAGGACGCACCATAGGATTCCCCACTGCGAATTTGCATATTAATGATGAAGAAAAAATAATTCCTTCCAATGGCGTATATGCCGTTAAAGTAAAAGGTAATTGCCTAGGTAATATTATTTATAATGGTATGATGAATATTGGCATTAGACCCACTGTGGATGGACAAAAGAAAGTCATTGAAGTACATATTTTAGATTTTGATCAAGACATTTATGAGCAAAATTTAACTGTCATGGTGTATGAATATATTAGAGGAGAAGTAAAGTTTGATGGACTAGAGGCCTTAAAAGTACAATTAGCCAAAGACAAAATAACCACAGCGGCTATTTTAAAGAAGTATCAATAGTCTTATGCTGGCTGCTTTTCAGGTACATCCATAATTTTAACAACCAATTCTTTTAATAAATCGGCGTCTGTATTACCACTATCATTAACGCCTACTACTCTTAAATTATATTCATGTATAAGCATAAGAACATGCTCCACTTTCGAATATGAATATTGTCTGAGTGCTGCTAAATAAATTTTAACTGCAAAAAATGAAACCCCTACTTCACTCATAATTCTTTTTTCATCACTACTATTCAAACCATAAATAGCATATAGCTTAGAAAAGAAAGCATATAAAGTAGGTAGTATTAATTGTATGGGGGCTGCTTTATTATTGGATTCAAAATATTGAATCATACGAATGGCTTTGGCAAAGTTTTTTTGCCCTAATGCCTCTTGAAATTCAAAGGCATTGTATTCTTTGCTAATACCTATATATTTTTCAATATCATCTTCAGTCATTTTCTTACGATCGCCCAAATTCACAATAAGCTTTTCTAATTCATTTTGAATTCTACTTAAATCATTGCCAATATGGTCTACTAAAATTTGTACCGCTTTTGGTGCAATTTGAAAGCCTCTATCTGCTACCCATTCATTCACCCATTCAGGTAGCTTACTATCATACATTTTTTTAGTAGCTATAAAAGTAGTTTTGGACTTTAATAGTTTACCAAATGTTTTACGACCATCGATGTTTTTATCCTTATAAGCCACAATTAAAATAGTAGAAGACAAGGGATTTTCTACATAGGATTCTAACTTTTCAATTTGACCCATTAATTGAGCCTCTTTAATAATGACCACCTGACGTTCTGCAAAAACAGGATAACGCTTACACGCATTCATAATCTCCGACCATTCTGCATCCTTTCCATAAAAAATAGTGAGGTTAAAGGCCCGTTCTGCTTCAGGAAGTAGTTGCTTTTCGGCATAGTCTATTACTTTGTCTATATAATACGCTTCTTCGCCTTCTAGCCAATAAATAGCATCAAAAACATTTTTTTTCCAGTTAGCAATAATTGTAGAAGTAGGCATATTCAAATATAAAGATAAGTCACACTTGAATCTTAAATTTTTATAAATAATTGGCTAAAAATCAACCCCCTATTAACTTAGGGTATATTATTTAGTAATATGTTCCATTTTTTGTATCTTTGAAGCCTTAAACTAAAAAAATTTTATGAGTAACGAATCTTCTAGCATGAGCAGTAAAATAACCATCGGGGTTTTAGTATTAGTCATTATTGGCTCTTGGATATATTTCAGTAGTACAAAAGTGGACATTATTACTACCTATGACAACAAAATAGCTGTGATTGACAGTGCTAAAGCAAAAATTCAAGCTGAATTTATAGAAGTATCTGCTAAAGCAGATTCTTTAACCAACCAAAATACGAGCCTTCAAGGCGATTTATTAGACAAGTCTAATCAAATCCAAAAATTGAAATCTAATATCAGTACTATTTTACGTAAACAAAATGCTACAGATGTAGAATTAGCAGAAGCTAAAACTTTAATTGCCGATTTAAATGGCAAGGTAACTAACCTATTTGCAGACCTTAGTAAGGCTCAAGCTGAAAACAAAGATTTATCTGCAAAAAACGAAGTTTTAAATACAACGAATACAACCTTAAATACGAATTTAACGGCTACTCAAAAAGAGAGAGAAAGATTACAAGATATTGGTTCTACTTTACACGCTTCTACATTTAGCATACAAGCTTTAAGAGTTAAAGATGACGGCTCTGAGAAAGTAACGAGCAACACTAAAAGAGCCAATACCATTCGCTTGTCTTTCCAAATTGATAGAAACAAAATCACGCCAACAGGTGCACAAGAATTATTTGTTTGCATTACTAGCCCAGATGGTAAAGCTTTCGACGAAACGGGTAAAATAAATACAAGAGAAGATGGTGCTAAAGCCTATTCTAACAAATTATCAGTTCAATACGAACAAAATAAAGATTTACCTGTAAGCTATGATATCAAAAATATAACCTTTACTGAAGGAGAATACTTAGTAGAAATTTATCATAACGGTTTTAAAATTGGAGAAGGTAAAACTAAATTAACGAAGGGTTTATTTTAGTAGACCCTATTTTAAACATAGTAGTACTAAAAGTATAAATATTGAAAGTAATAGCACTTAATTCTTTCATAAGAATATGAACAGAAAAGGCCTCCCTTTAAAAGGAGGCCTTTTTTAATATCCCTATTTAATAAAGTAAATACTTTACTAAATCTAGTTCACTAATTCATTGGTACTGCTAAAATCCTGCATCATACCACCAATAGGTATCTCATTGTAGGATAAAGCATAAAACCATAATTGAATGGCAGCAGGGGAAATAGACTCTACAAAGAAATTGGCTTTGCTTAACAAAGGAATTAATTTGCTGCTTATTTCTTGCATATCACTTCCCTCTTCGGATAGCGTGTATGCATTTAATAATCTTTTCAACTGTGCTAATTCATTGTCCAATAAATGATCGAAGGCATGCAACTGTATAAATTCCGAAACGGCTTCATACAACATTGCTTTGTTAGTAGCTTTCATACATATTGTTTTTTAGGTTTTGGATTACGATATAAAGTTCGCAACATAATGTTTACTAATTGTTAACAATAGTCATTTTTACTTGCTTGTGGAAAACTTGACAAAAAATGTTTGTATACTAATTAATATTGACTAATCTTTTATTAATTCATTGAAAATGAATTGGTTAGATAAAATAAAGTAGTAGAAATTATGCTAAGAATAAAGCTGATAATGCAGATAAGTTCAACAAAAGCGGAGGTATTCCTGAATTGGATAAGTCTCCAGCCTTTGCCATAGGGTAATATTGCGCAGTTACATGCACTATGACCATGAGCAGTTTTAATTTGAATAATTTACTTCATTGCCCTTAAAACTCCTTGGTTTTCAGTACTTAATTCTAATTATATATAGACAGATTTTTAACCTTTTTACACATTGAATTATAATTTTAAGTATTTTACGGAATCGATTTAACCAATAACGATTAAACTAACGAATCTTATGAGCCAAACCAAACAACCTACCAATTCAGGTGCATTATCTACCCTTGTAGTGGTGTTCTTTTTCTGGGGTTTTATTGCTTCAAGTAATAGTGTCTTTATTCCTTTTTGTAAGCATAAATTTAACCTTGACCAATTTCAAAGTCAATTAGTCGATTTCGCTTTCTACCTAGCCTATTATATAGGCGCCTTAGGCCTATTCGCCTATGGAGCATTTGGTGGTAAGGATTTAGTGGGTAAATGGGGATATAAGAAAAGTATTGTCTATGGCTTACTATTTTCTGCCATTGGTGCAGCTGCCATGATTATTGCAGTGAATGCCAATACATTTACAGGCATGTTAGTTGGTTTATTTATAGTGGCTTTGGGATTTTCTTTACAACAAACCGCAGCACAACCTTTTGCCATTGCTTTAGGTGACCCTTCTACCGGCGCAAGCCGTGTGAACCTTGCAGGTGGTATTAATTCCTTCGGAACCTCTATTGGACCCATTGTGGTAGCCTTTGCTTTATTTGGAAGCGCTGCTGCTATTACCGATGATCAAATAGCCGGATTAAGTTTAAGCAAAGTGGTTATTTTATATACAGCTGTAGGTATTTTATTTTTAGCCGCTGCTGCCATGTTTCATTTTTCAAAGAAAGTACCTCCAGGTATATCTGAAGAAAAAATTGAACCCGCTAACAAAGCTTTATACTTGTTATTAATAATGACAGGCGTTCTAATAGTTATGTTTGTTCCTATTTTTAGTAGCTATAAAATTGATCCTACTAGTTTAACCGATGCAGGTAGACACGATTTAGAAACCACTCGTTTAAAATGGTTGTTTGGGGCTTTAGCGACAGTGGTACTGGGTTTATTGTATGCTAATTTCAAAGCACAGAAAAATGAAAGTGGTTGGGGTGCGATGAAATACCCTCAATTAGTGTTAGGTATGCTTGCTTTATTTGTATATGTGGGTGCTGAAGTTTCAATTGGTTCAAACTTAGGAGAATTATTAAAACAAGCCGATTTTGGAAGTATCCCTTCTTCTAAAATTGCACCCTATATTTCTATGTACTGGGGCAGTATGATGATTGGCCGATGGGCAGGGGCCATTTCTGCATTTGAGTTTAAAAGCAGTACGAAAAAAATATTAACAGTAATTGTTCCTTTAGTAGCATTCGGAATTGTAATTGGTGTAAATAGTATTGCCCAATACGACATGACTCCACTATACATGTACATCGTTTGTATTTTCATACAAATTGTGGCTTTCTTTATTAGTCAAGATAAACCAGCTAAAACTTTATTAATATTTAGTTTGATTGGAGTAGTCTCTATGTTAATTGGTGTATTCACAAAAGGAGATATTGCTATTTATGCTTTCTTAACAGGAGGTATTGCTTGTTCTATTATGTGGCCTTGTATTTTTGCTTTATCTATTGCAGGTATTGGCAAGTATACCACACAAGGTGCCGCTTTTTTAATTATGATGATTTTAGGGGGCGGTATTATCCCTCCTATCCAAGGTAAATTATCTGACTTCTTACAATCTTCTCATTTAGATAACCCAGGTTATGGCATTCATAATTCTTTCTGGGTACCTGTTTTCTGCTTTGCCTATATTTTAGTATTCGCCATTGCAGTAAAAGGTATTTTGAAGAAGCAAGGAATTAACTATGAAGAAACGGAAGCAGCAGCAGGGCATTAATAATAATTTAAAATAAAAATAGAGCATGGATTCTTTTATAGCGGGGGTTGATATTGGTGGCACAGGTACCAAGTTTGGTATAGTAGATAATTTAGGTAATGTTTTATCATCTGATACAATGTCTACCAAGGGGCATGCGGATATTCATGCTTATATAGATGAACTACATGATAAACTAATGATCCTTATAGACAAAGTGGGTGGCCTAGGACGTATTAAAGGTATTGGTGTAGGCGCTCCTAATGGGAATATATATACGGGAACTATTGAATATGCGCCTAACCTTCCATGGAAAGGAGTTATTCCTTTGGCTAAACTCATTCAAGATAAATTTAAGTTACCTGTAAGATTAACCAACGATGCCAATGCGGCCGCGGTAGGTGAAATGACTTATGGTGCAGCAAAAGGCATGAAAAATTTTATTTTAATTGCCCTAGGAACAGGTGTGGGTAGTGGTATTGTTGCAGGTGGAGAATTAATTTATGGACATGATGGAATGGCAGGCGAATTAGGACATACAATTATTATACCCGATGGACGCATACATCCTGGCACAGGAAAAAAAGGTTCACTAGAAAGTTATGCTTCTGCAACTGGAGTGGCAATATCAGCTGTAGAAATTTTAAATAATACCGACAAACCCAGTTCCTTAAGAAACATCCCCATTGATAAGATAGATTCTAAAGCAGTATTTGAGGCGGCTACTGCAGGCGATGAAGTAGCAAAAGAAGTATTTGAATACACAGGCAGAATATTAGGAATTTCTTTAGCCAACTTTGTAATGTTCTCTAGTCCTGAAGCCATTATATTATTCGGAGGCTTAACCAAGGCGGGTGATTTAATTTTAAAACCTACGCGTGAACATATGGAAGCTAACTTGATTGAAGTATTCCAAAATAAAATTAAAATACTAGTGAGTCACTTGAAAGAATCGGACGCTGCTATATTAGGGGCCAGTGCTTTAATGTGGGAGTAATGCTGTAATTTCTTCTAACCATTTGTTTCTACCCCAGCCTGCTATCACATGTTTTTCTGAATGATAAGAAGATCTCACTAAGGGCCCGCTTTCTACATAATCAAAACCCAACTCGTAGCCAATTTGTCTAAGCTCAGCAAATTCATCGGGATGCACAAAGCGTTGAACCGCTAAATGTTTTTTAGTAGGTTGCAAGTATTGGCCCAAGGTTAATACATCGGTTCCTACCGACACTAAATCTTTCATCGTTTGTATCACTTCTTCTTTCTGTTCTCCAATACCTAACATAATACCGGTCTTTGTGCGCATACCTCCTTTTTTCAAAGTCTCTAGTACGCCTAAGCTTCTTCTATACTTTGCTTGTACCCTTACTTTCTGTGTAATGCGCTCTACAGTTTCCATATTATGACTAACCACTTCAGGAGCTGCTTCTATGATTCGATTAATTTGTTCTTGTATACCTCTGAAATCGGGAATTAAAGTTTCTAAAGTAGTAGACGGCGTAAGTGCTTTAATGGCTTTAATGGTATTGTACCATATAATGGAACCTCCATCTGCTAATTCATCTCTGTCCACACTTGTAAGTACTGCATGTTTCACTTTCATTAATAAGATAGCTTCCGCTACTCTGTGTGGTTCGTCCCACTCCACTGGTTTAGGGCGCCCTGTAGCTACTGCACAAAACTGACAGCTTCTAGTACATATATTACCCAATATCATAAATGTAGCGGTGCCTTCGCCCCAGCATTCTCCCATATTCGGGCAATTACCACTTTCACAAATAGTATGAAGTTTATGGGTATCTACTAATTGACGCACATGCTTATAACTTTCTCCAATAGGTAGCTTTACTCTTAACCAATCTGGTTTTTTTATTCTAGTATCTTTCTCAGGCGTTACAATGGGTAATTCTTGCATATATCTTCTCAATATTCTGGCACAAAAATACAAAACTTGCAGTATATAATGGTCTTTTAAGGTTAAAAATTATATCTTATCTTCGTATAAATGAATACCCCTTTATGGAAAAGTACGGAAAGATCTTATTAATTGTCATGCCCATTTTTTTTATGATGATTCTTATAGAAAAATGGTATGGTTGGTATATAAAAAAAGAACGTAACCATTCAATGGATACAGTGAGTAGTTTAAGTTCAGCCATCACCATGGTCATTAAAAATGTATTGGGTTTAAGTTTCACCATTTTAAGTTACAAATGGATTGAACAAAGAGTGGCCATTACACATATTAGCACCACTTGGCTCACTTATGTTATTGCCTTTGTTTGCTTAGACTTTTCACACTATTGGATTCACCGTATAGAACATAAAAATAATTTTTTCTGGAATAGTCATATTGTACATCATAGTAGTGAAGAATTTGATTTAGCCTGTGCAGTAAGACAACCCATCTCATCTTTCGTGAAAATATTTTCTATTTTCTTACTTCCGGCAGCTTTATTGGGCGTATCCCCTTTGGTGATTGCCACTGTTACCCCTATTCAATTTTTTGCTCAATTCTGGTACCATACACGTTATATTAATAGAATGGGATTTCTAGAATATATATTAGTAACGCCTTCTCACCATAGAGTGCACCATGCTATTAACAAAGAGTACATGGATAAAAACATGGCCCAAATATTTATAATATGGGATAAATTATTTGGCAGTTTCCAGGAAGAATTACCCCATGTAGTTCCTGTTTATGGAATTACAAGACCTATGAGAACTTGGAACCCTATAAAAATTAATTTCAAACACATGTGGCTGTTAATTACTGACGCTTGGAAAACAAATGATATTAAAGCCAAGTTTCAATTATGGTTCAAACCCACAGGATGGAGACCTGCCGATCTAGAAGCCAAAAGTCCTGTGTTTAAAATTGAGGATGTGTATCATTTTGAAAAATACCAGACTAAAAGAACAAATTCATTCTACGCATGGGTTTGGTTACAAATTGTACTTATATTTATTATAGTTGCCTATTTCTTAGGCAATATTGCAAACATTGGAGTACCCAATATATTTATTTATGGAGCCTTTGTCTATGTTTATATTTATGCCTTAACCGATTTTATGGATGGCAACCCCTCTTCTCTTTTTTGGGAGCTATTAAAATCAATTTTTGGAATAAGTATTATTGTTTTTATTGGAGATTGGTTTGGAGCCGATAAATACTATTCATTATTAAGTAAGTTAATGATTGCCTATTTTATACTTTCCCTAATAGTTACCTACACGCTTCATAAAAAAGAACTTAGCCCAGAAAAAGCGGTAGCTTAAAAATATATATTATGACTTCTATTGTTACCTACGACGCGAATCTAAGAACCACTTCTGTGCATTTACAAAGTGGCTCTGCTATTCAAACCGATGCACCCACAGACAATAAAGGCAAGGGAGAAAGGTTTTCTCCCACCGATTTAATTGCTACGGGATTAGCCGCCTGCATGATAACCACCATGGGTATTAAGGCAGAATCTATGTCTATAGCCTTAGATGGGGCCAAGGTAGAAGTAACAAAGATTATGGTATCAGACCCTAGAAGAATTGGAAAAATTATAGCGCATGTGACCATGCCTGCTGGTTTAAACTTAGATGATAAAACAAAAGAGATATTAGAAAGAGTGGCAAGAACCTGCCCTGTTGAAAGAAGCCTACATCCAGACCTTGAATTAGATATTGCTTTTAATTGGTAGTAATTTTTACTAACTAATATTTAGTTGCTTTATTTTTTGCACTAGTGTACTTACAGGAAGTCCCATTACATTATAAAAATCGCCTGTTATTTTTTTAATCCCCACTACCCCAATCCATTCTTGAATGGCATAGCCCCCTGCTTTATCATAGGGCTTATATTTATCTACGTAAAATTCAATTTGTTCAATTGTTAATTTATGAAACTCCACCAAGGTAGTTTCACTAAAGCTTATTTCCTGGCCTTGATATAATAAAACCACACCAGTAATGACTTGATGGGTTTGACCAGACAAGGACAATAAGGACTCAATTGCCTGCGCTCTATTACTAGGCTTCCCTATTATTTTTTGATCTAATACCACCACGGTATCTGCTGCAATAATGCACCCATTTGCCAATGCTGGTTTTGTTGAAAGAATAATTTCTTTTACGGCCAAGGCTTTATTTTTTGCGATAAACACTGGCACTTCTTCTATAGCCAAATTAGTTGGATAAAATTCATCTGCGTCTGAAATAATAATTTCAAAAGGAATTTCGGCCCATTCAAGTAGTGTTTTTCTTCTAGGAGATTGCGAGGCTAGTATAAATGAAGGCATGAAATGAATCGATTATATGAAACTATGATATTAAAACAAAAAGTAAAAAAACAGAATAGAAAAAATACCCGCTAACATGGCAAATTTTAAATAAGCACTTAGCTTTTTAAAATGTTTATGCGTAAAGGCCTTAGGCAATTGTATTAGAACAAGGCTTAAGGGGGCAATAATAAATCCAACACAATACAAAATAGTATACCACCATCCAAAAGGGATAGCATATAATTGTATAATTAACAAAATAGCAATGACCACAAATGTCCAAACGGCTAAATACACTTTAGTAGGCTTTAAACCCCAGGCAATGGGCAAGGTATTACAACCAAATTTCTGATCGCCTTCCATATCCTCCATATCCTTTAAAGCTTCTCTCACCAAAGTTAAAATAAATGCAAATGCACTATATAACAAGGTTAACTTGGCAAATTTTAAAATAGCCCCATTACTTATAGCAGGATGAATAATTTCTTGTACTGTAAACTTAGAAAAATACACAATGGCAATTGACCAAGCAGTGAGCATGGCAATAATAATATTGCCTACTAAAAACTTCTTTTTAAAAGTAGTGCTGTAAAACCATAAAAATAAAATGGCTAATAAATTTGTTATATGAATATGCCAATAGCTTGCAAAAGGAAATACAATGGTGGATATATACATGCCCAATACACTAAAAATTAGATGCCAGAAAATAACCATCCTTCTGCTAATATAAGCACCTACTACTACTTTTTGAGGCTTGTTAACTTGGTCAATATTGACATCGAAATAATCGTTAATCATATAGCCCGCTGCCGCAATTAAAAGATTACTAGTGAGCATGAAATAAAAACGAATGTCTACCTCAGCGCCCGAAATGGGAAATAAAGGTTTGTAAATACAAAAATGCAGTAAACACTCAGCCAATAAAATGAATACTAAGTTGGGCCAACGCACCAATTTTAAAAAATAGATGAATAATTTCAAATTGATTGTTTTAAATTCATTTAGATTGAATATGATCATCATTATCCCAATAATCATTCAACTTCAATGTTTTTTCAATTACTTCTCTAGCACAACCCTCCCCTCCTTTAGCAATGGCTTTATAGGTAGCCATAGCTTTAATGTCAATAGCTGCATCACTAGGGCAAGCTGCAATACTTACCATTTGCATGGCTTCTAAGTCGGGCATATCATCACCCATATATAATATTTGATCCAGCGGGGTGGCATGTAAAATAGATAACTCTTCTAAAAGTACTTTCTTGTCTGTTACTTTCATAAAGACCTGCATCACGCCTAATTTTTCTAAGCGATCTTTCACTTCATCGGAATTGCCCCCCGAAATAATCCAAACCTTGTAGCCTTTTTTAATAGCTAACTGAATCGCATAGCCATCTTTAATATTCATGGATCTTGCCATTAGTCCATTGGGCATAACCAATAAATTACCGTTGGTTAATACACCATCTACATCAAATACAAAGCAAGTAATTTTTTTAAACTCAGCTAACAAGGCATCTTTATTTAGACAATAAAAGTAAGCTTATTTTTGATTATCGCGCCACTCATACACCCAGGCGGATTGAATCATTTCCAGATGCCCCTCATTAGACTCCTCTTTTTTACCCTCAAAATGAGGCAAGGATAAAACCCAATCTAATAAATCGGTGAAGCGCACCCTATAAATTTTAGACTCTGTAAAATCGTCCCCAAATTTTTCATACAATTTTTGAGCGATGTCTTCATGATCATTCCAATAAATGGGTGGTTCAAACTGTGGCATAATGGTATATTTAATTCAGGTCTAGTATTATTTATTCTCCTAAAAATTGTGTTTGATCGGGCACTAATATTTCTATTGCTCCGCTGCCTGCTAATAATTCGCATTGGCATCCTAATCTAGATTCTATTCTTGGACTTACCGCACGGTCAATAAAATCTTCTTCTTTATCCGATAACTCTTGTAAAAATGCTGAACCTTTCTTTATATATATATGACAGGTACTGCAAGCACAAACACCCCCACAATTATGGTGCAGTTCAATACCTGCATCTAATAGCACTTCTAATAAGCTATGGTCTGGCTTAATGTCATTTAAAATAACTGGCTCTAATCCCTTTTGTTCAAAATTAATTTTTAGCGAATACATGGGTCAATATTAGATTTTTGCAAAAATACTAGATATCATTCAATGCTTAGTCTCATTTTTATTTTTCTTTGTCGAAATACAAAAAAATTAATATCGATACATTAGGGCTACTTATCTTTGCGCTCTAATTATATAATTATGGCCACGCAGGGGTTTTCAGAAAGGATGTATTTACAATATTTGAGAACCAAGTTTAAAACTTTAGGCATGGTTTCGCCCCCAGTGGCAGGCAAATTGGCCTTTGATTTATTCTGCACCCCCTATCCAAAATATAAGAAAAGAAAGGCCCCTGCTATATTTCATCAGGGGAAGTCCTTAAATATAACCCTCACAGGAAATGGCATTAAAGAAACAGGCAAAACTAAAATTCATGGCTTTGAATGGAAGCCCTTAAAGCCAAATGGACAAACCGTATTAATAGTACATGGGTACGCTAGCTATTTTTATAAGTTTGAACAATATATTCAACCTTTACTAAAACTGGGTTTTAGGGTAATAGGTTTTGACGCCCCTGGCCATGGGCTTAGTGAGGGCAAACACATTAATATAGTCATCTATAAACATGCCATTGAAAATATTATTAAAGAATTAGGCCCCATTGATCATTTTATTGGGCATTCCCTAGGGGCCATTACTTTGGCATTAATTGCAGAGACCATTGAAAATCCAACCAAGCATAAGTTTGTATTAATTGCTCCAGCCACTAAAACCACCACTACCTTTGAAAGATATTTCAATATGATGCACCTTAGCCCTGCCATCAGAACTGCCTTCTATGAATTAGTTGAAAAAGGTACCAGTTTGCCAATTACCTATTTCGAAGCCGACAGGGCCATCGAAAAATATGCTGGAGACCTACTTTGGGTGCACGACAGGGAGGATTTGGTTTGTCCCTTGGAAGATTTAGTCGAATTTCAAAAAAAAGCCCTAAAAAACATAAAATTCTTGATAACCAATGGGTTAGGTCATAATAAACTATATAAAACCCCTGAAATTATTGATAAAATAATGGCCTTTCTTGCTCCATTAGAATAGCTTATTTTTATTTTTTGGGTGAAAGCTCTAATATTGCATCGCGAGAAAAGAAAAGATGAGCCAGAAATGGTGTTTTTTCCTTTTTTCATAATTAATTGATATTCAATTTCAAAAATACCCGTAGGAGCGGTTGGCAACTATGTCAAAAAACTTATTAATTGTGGAGTCGCCTGCAAAGGCAAAGACGATCGAGAAGATTTTAGGGGAAGAATTTGAAGTAAGAAGCTGCTATGGTCATATTCGTGACCTAGAGAAAGTAGACATGGGTATTGACTTAAAAAACAAATTTGCCCCAAGATATACCGTCCCTAGTGAGAAAGAAAAAGTAGTAAAGGAATTAAGGTCTATGTCTAAAAAAGCAAAGGAAGTTTGGCTAGCATCGGATGAGGACCGTGAAGGAGAAAGTATTAGTTGGCATTTAGCAGAAGTATTGGGATTAGATCCTAAAAAAACAAAGCGTATTGTATTTCATGAAATTACTGCACCTGCCATTAAAAAAGCAGTTGCGAATCCGCGTTTCATAAATATGGATTTAGTAGATGCACAACAAGCAAGAAGAATATTAGATAGAATTGTGGGTTTTGAATTAAGCCCTGTTCTTTGGAGAAAAATTGGCATGCAAAGAAGTTTGAGTGCCGGTCGTGTGCAAAGTGTGGCCGTAAGATTAATTGCTGAAAGAGAAAGAGAGATCAATCAATTTTTACCAGAGAGCGTTTTTAAAATTTCAGCTTTATTCACAGCCCCCGATATTAATAAAAAGAAAGTAAAATTTAAAGCAGAAGGCCCTCAAAAATTATCAACAGCTGGTGCTGCTGAAAAGTTTTTAAACGAATCCAAAGGTGCAAAATATACTGTAAAAGATATTGCCGTAAAAGACGGAAAACGAACGCCCTCTGCGCCTTTCACCACTTCTACCTTACAACAAGAAGCTTCTAGAAAATTAGGTTATAGCGTAAGCAAAACAATGTTGCTTGCACAAAAATTATATGAAAGTGGTAAGATCACTTACATGAGAACCGATAGTATTAGTTTAAGTGAGACAGCAGTGAACGCCATTAAAGCAGAAATTAATTCAAGCTTTGGTGAAAAATATTATCAACCTCGTAAGTTCAAAAATAAAAATGAAAATGCACAAGAAGCGCATGAGGCCATACGCCCTTCTTACATGAATGAAAGTAAAGTAGACGATGCCGATTTAAACAGATTATACGAACTTATTTGGAAAAGAACCATTGCCTCTCAAATGAGCGATGCACAATTTGAAAAGACAACTGCTAAAATTGAAGTGTCTACGAATAAAGAAACATTAACAGCAAGTGGAGAGGTAATGAAATTTGATGGTTTTCTAAAAGTATATTTAGAAAGTAACGACGAAGAGGAAGAAGATAATAATGAAGAAGGAGAAAGTTTATTACCTCCTTTAGCCAAAGGACAAGTATTGGACTTTATAGAAATGATAGGACTAGAGCGTTTTAGCCGTCCTAGTTCCCGATATACAGAAGCGTCGCTGGTAAAGAAATTAGAGGAATTAGGCATTGGACGCCCTTCTACTTATGCGCCTACCATTTCTACTATTATGAAGCGTAATTATGTAGAGAAAAGAGAAAAAGAAGGCGTTAAAAGAGTCTACCAAATTTTAACACTGGATAATAAGGATCTAATTAAACAAGAGGCTGCGGCTGAAATTACAGGTGCAGAAAAAAATAAGTTATCCCCTACCGACTTAGGTTTAGTGGTAACCGATTTCTTAAAACTCCATTTCTCTAAAGTGATGGACTTTAACTTTACAGCTAAAATTGAAGGAGAATTTGATGAAATTGCTGCAGGTAAGTTATTATGGAGCGATATGATTGATTCATTTTACAAACCCTTTCATGAAACCATTGAGCATACCCTAGAAACCGCGGAAAGAGCTAAAGGTGAAAGAGAACTAGGATTTGATGCAGTGACTGGTAAAAAAGTAATTGCCCGTATGGGTAAATATGGCCCCATGGTACAAATTGGCCACCAAGACGAAGAAGAAAAGCCAAGATTTGCAAAGTTAAAAGCTTCTCAAAGTATTGAAACTATAAGTTTTGATGATGCTATGGAACTTTTCAAACTACCTCGTACGCTTGGTCAATTTGAAGAGGAAGATGTTTCAGTAAATATTGGTCGTTTTGGCCCTTACGCCGCCCATGCTAAGAAGTTCTACTCCCTTAATAAGGAAATGGACCCTTATACTGTAACCCTAGAGGAACTCAGTCCTATGATTGCAGAAAAGCGTAAAGCCAAAGACGAGAGAACCATTAAGGTATTTGAAAAAGAAAAGATACAACTGCTTAGAGGCCCTTATGGACCTTATATCAAACAAGGTTTACGCAATTTTAAATTAAGCAAAGAACAACAAGAGAAAGTAGAAACCTTAACCATTGAAGAAGTAAATGCAACTATTGCTGAATTAAAAGCCAACCCGCCACGCAAAATGGCTAGAAAGAAAAAGGCTTCTTAATACCACTAAAAAAGGTCCCCCGAAATTCGAGGGACCTTTTTTTATCTTATCTAAATCTTATAAGTTTTATTGTAATGAAGGCTTACTCATTAATTTAAGGTATTGAACATGTGCTTTAATGGCACTAATAACAGTAGGATATTCAATATACTTTAATTTAAAATCGGCACATGTTTTCTTCACTATTTTAGAAATAGCTGGATAATGCACATGCGATATTTTAGGAAACAAATGATGTTCGATTTGAAAATTAAGCCCACCCACTAACCAACTTACTATTTTACTCTTAGTGGCAAAATTAGCAGTGGTTTGAATTTGATGTATTGCAAATTCATCATCCATTTTATTCTCAGGTTGGTTGGCTAAAGGAAATGCAGTTTCAGTGACTGTATGTGCTAGTTGAAAAACAATACTTAATACAAAACCTGCAACAAATCCCACCACTAAAAAACCTACTAACCAGCTTAGCCAGCCCAACATATAAACAGGTAATGCTACAAAGACAAAAGCATGGTATACTTTCACTGCCCAAAATTCAATATGTTCAGAAGCGCTCATTTTGCTAATTTCTACAGACCCAATTTTTTTAGTAAAATACTTTTTGTAATCGGCAAAGAAAATCCAAAATATATACAATAACATATATAATCCCCAAAAATAGATATGTTGAAAACGGTGTAAAAGATAATGTTTTTGGGTTGGCGCCATTCTCATTAAAACACCCACTTCAATATCATCATCTACCCCAACAATATTGGTATAAGTATGATGTAAAGTTACATGCTTCATCGCCCACATAAAACGACTTGCCCCCAGCACACTAATAGAAGAAGAGGCCAATTTATTTAACCAAGCGTAGTTACTAAAACTACCATGGCTACCATCGTGCATAACATTAAAACCAATGGCTGCAATAAGGCCTCCAAATAAGATGCATTCTAAGATTGCATAAAATATAGGAGGTGTGAAAAATATTAAATGAATATAAGTAACCACAAATAAGCTCATTAAAATAATAGCTTTAGAAAACAATTTAAAATTACCTGTTGCTTTAATGGCATGTTCTTCTAAATATAGATTCACTCTTCTTTTTAATTCTGTATGTAATGAATTCACCTTTACAGGGAACTTAGGGGTAATCAGATTCATGTTTGACATAGTCGATCGTTATAATTCACAAAGAAAAGGCAAATTGCAATAAGACTAGGCATTATTCTCTGTTATTTACCCGAACGTTTAATAATTCTATTTATTATGTAAACAATTGTTAAATATATCCACATAGATGGGATAAGTTAAAACCATTTTTGACGATATATTTCGTTGATTTGAATAATAATTGAAACCTAACCTATGCAAAAAGAAGCCGAAATTAGCGCCCTATTTAAGCTAATAGACGACCCTGACGAAGAAGTATTTAATACCATTGCAGACAGGTTGCTCAATTATGGCACCCCCATTATACCTGACCTAGAACATCTTTGGGAAAATACATTAGACGAGGCTACATTAGAACGCATTGAAGTAATGATTTACAAACTGCGTTTGCAGGATTTAAAAGAAGCATTCATTGAATGGAAATCTAAACCCGACCCCTCTTTATTTGAAGGGGCTATACTAGTTACTAAATTTCAATTCCCAGAATTAGCCACGGATAATCTTCGCCATCAAATAGAAAAAATTAGACGTAATATATGGCTTGAATTAAATAACTATTTAACGCCATTAGAGCAAGCCAATGTCATTAGAAACATATTATTTAGCTACTATCAAATAAAGGGCGTAGAAGTAAACTATGAAAGGCCTGAAGAATTTTTAATTTCGGCTCCGCTACAATCTAAAAAAGGGAATGCCATTGCAAATACTTTATTATACGCAGAGCTTTGTCAACAACTAGAAATACAAGCGCAGTTTATTAATATTCCGAAGCAATGCATTATTGCTTTTTATGCATCGGACTGGGACCCTGAAGAAATAGTGACCAACCCTCAAGAGTTTATTCAATTTTATGTAGAGGGTACTACAGGCAATGCCTTTTCTCAAAAGGATTTAGATCAATACATGATTCGTTCTAACATTGAACCTAAGAATAGTTATTACAAGCCTTTGTCTAATGTAAAAATTATTAAAAAACATTTATTAGAATTTGCTAAATGTTTTAATAGCCCTACCCTTCAATACAAGCAAAAGGACCTTACCGATTTAGCCAATTTATTAGACTAAATAAAAAACTATGATTCAATGGGATGACTTTGCCAAGGTAGATATTAGATGCGGCACTATTTTATCGGCAGAAGTTTTTGCAAAAGCAAAAAAACCAGCCTACCAACTAAGTATTGATTTTGGAAGCCTAGGTATTAAAAAATCATCTGCACAAATCACAGCTCATTATAGCATTGAAAATTTAATTGGCAAACAAGTGGTTGCGGTAGTGAATTTTCCACCCAAGCAAATTGCTAATTTCATGAGTGAGTGTTTAGTTTTAGGTGTTTATGATACTCAAAATGAAGTGGTTTTATTACACCCCTCATTTCCTGTTCAAAACGGACAACCCATTGGTTAATGGAAACTAAATACACTCAAATATATCATAGCCCTATTGGTGTAATTAAAATTATAGCTTCTGATTATTGTATTGAAGAATTGGTTTTTGTAGAAGCAGAGTCTGTATCAAAAATAAATTTATCCGAGCACTCCCCCCCTGTGATTCAACAATGCATTGACGAACTGATAGAATATTTTGCAGGCAGTAGAAGAAGTTTTTCAGTAGCCATTAACCAGGAAGGCACAGAATTTCAACAAAGGGTTTGGAAAGAATTATATGAAGTACCTTTTGGAAAGAATTTAAGTTATGGGGAACTTGCCAAAAAAATGGGCGACCCTAATGCAGTTCGAGCAGCTGCTGCTGCCAATGGTAAAAATAAAATAGCCGTTATAGTACCCTGCCATAGAATTGTAGGAGCAGATAAATCACTAGTGGGATATGCTTGGGGAAAGGCCAGAAAAAAATGGCTATTACAACATGAATTTAGACTAGCCCTAGGGGTGCAAACCTTATTTTAAAATAGCACCGTCAAAACCAAAAGGTAATAAGTGAGTAGCCGATTGAAGCACCATCACTTTACCCGACATTCCTGCCATAATAATCTTAATGGGTGACTGAAATCTGTTCTCATAGTCTAATAAAGACTGTCTGCACATACCACAAGGTGATATGGGCTCCACGGAAGGCTTGCCCACCGGTTCGTAGCTAATAGCTATAGTTTGTATTTTTTCGAGTGGTAATTGGCTTCCCACACTATTTAATAAAGCACGCTCTGCACAAATGCCTACGGGGAAACTGGTACTTTCCTGATTAGAGCCAATGATTATAGCATTGGAGCTTAACCTTGCAGCAGCCCCTACTTTAAAATGGGAATAAGGAGCATAAGCCGTTTGGGTCGCTTTTTTAGCCGCTTCTAAAAGTTCTTGATCTGCACTTGACAATTCATTGGCACTCTCCAATAAATCGTATTCGAACTCAAATTTTTGCTGCATGTAGTTTATTTAATTAAATTAAATAAGCGATTCCATCTAATAGATTTATTATAACTAAACCAAATTAAAGCTGCCCTACCTACAATATGTGTTTCAGGCACAAAGCCCCAGTACCTGCTATCTTGACTACGATGACGATTATCTCCCATCATCCAATAATAATCAAGCTTTACTGAATAATTAGTAGCAGCAGCTCCATTAATAAAGTATTGACCATTTTGCTTTTCTAAACGATTGTGCTCATAGTTGGTAATGAGTCTGCGATAAATTTCAATAGTGGTATCATTTAATTCAATGATATCTCCTTTTTTAGGAATGCGAATGGCACCAAAATTATCCACGGACCATGGCGCATGCACTACATCATTGGGGAAAGTATTGCCAATTAAATTATCTACATAAAAACTCACCTCTTTTACTTGCGGTAATTTACGCAGGCTGGCGGCAGCACCAGCTGTCATATTTATCACATAGGTATTCGGACTTCCATCCATGATTTTAAAATCGGCAGTGGCTTCATTAATATCAATACCAATCGTGTCTTCTATAAAACTTTCCGGGATGGCTGTACCATCGGTAACTACTATGTATTCTGTTTGCGCAGAAGCAGGCACATAAGCAGGCTTGTTATTCACCCATAATTGACTTTCTTTAACTTGTATCATATCTCCTGGGATACCCACACATCTTTTAATATAGTTGTCGGTCTTATCCACTGGATGCACTAAAATTGGATAATCGGCTTGCAATTTTTCTCTATTATTATTATACTCTGGTGTTCTTAATACATCGTAATAAGGAAACTTAGATCCAAATTCTGGTAAGTTAATAATAGTATCTCCTGCTGGAAAATTAAAGACCACTACATCGTTTCTATTAATGTTTCTAAACTTGATTAATCTTTGATAATCGAGTTGCACCAATTTTGAATAAGAAGGTGTGGTAGGTGCCCCTGGTAAAGTATTGTGTACAAAAGGAAAAGAAATAGGTGTTTGAGGAATTCTAGCCCCATAAGTAAGCTTATCGACAAATAAGAAATCATTTACTAAAAGTGTTTTTTCCATACTCTCTGTAGGAATCACATAGGCTTCAAATAAAAATATTCTAATTAAAGTGGCCGCCACAATAGCAAATACACCAGCATCAATCCACTCTCTAGAAGCAGGTTTATGATAATGTGCTAAAGCCTGTTCTCCATACCATTTTTCTTTTGTAGAAAACCCTAAATAAGGCAAATATATAAAAGGGAAAAAAACGGTTAATGCATGTTGAATCACATTTACCTTTTTAAAATGCATGGTAAAAATGATAGAAATCCAAAGGCTAATAAATTGTCCTAAAATAGGAACCAATTGTAACCAAAACCAAATTTTTGGAATACCACATAACTTTACCACTTCCCAGGTATTATAAATAGGAATCATTGCCTTGGTTTTATCCCCTCCAGCTTTTACTAGCATACTATACATACCAATATGCCAACCCAACCAAAATAGAATAAACAAAACTAGTCCCATAAATAAGAAATTATTGTTATAACAAAAATATCCCTTTGTGAGAGATATTTATAAAAAGATTTAGAATTAACTCATTTTTAATTTGAAAGGCTTAAATAAAGGATGATTGTGCATTTACTTATACTGATGCATTACCTCTTTAATTAACTTAACCGTTCTGCTAATATCTGGGATGGCTAGTGCGGTTAAATTAGGTGCATAATGCATAGGCGCATCGGCACTGGTAATTCTTCTAATGGGTGCATCTAAATAATCGAAGCCTTCTTTTTGAATACGATAACTTAACTCAGAAGAAACAGAAGCAAATGGCCATTGCTCTTCCACTATTACTAATCTATTGGTTTTCTTCACACTTTCTAAAACAGTCATCCAATCTAATGGACGAATGGTTCTAAGGTCAATTACTTCTGCACTTATTCCTTCCTTCTCTAATTCTTCAGCGGCCCCTAAAGCTACTTTCATCATCTTGCTATAAGATACAATGGTAATATCACGGCCTGGTCTTTTGACATCGGCAAGCCCTAATGGAATATAATACTCCTCGTCGGGCACATCGCATTTATCTCCATACATGACCTCACTTTCTAAAAACATGATAGGATCTTCTTCATAACGAATGGCTTGCTTTAATAAACCTTTTGCATCATATCCATTTGCAACAGATACGACCTTAATACCCGGTATATTGGCTAAACAACTTTCAAAAGCAGTTGAATGTTGCGCCCCTAATTGACCCGCACTTCCATTAGGCCCTCTCATTACAATAGGACAGCCAATTTGGCCTCCACTCATCGCTAGCATCTTACTTGCCGTATTCAATATTTGATCCAAGGGCAGTACCGCAAAGTTCCAAGTCATAAACTCCACAATGGGTCTTAATCCATTTTGAGCAGCTCCCACAGCCACTGCTGTAAAGCCTAATTCAGATATAGGAGTATCAATAACGCGTTTAGCGCCAAATTCAGCTAACATACCTTGGCTTACTTTATAAGCACCATTGTACTCCGCTACTTCCTCCCCCATTAGCAAGACTCTTTCATCTCTTCTCATCTCCTCGCTCATGGCTTCTCGGATAGCTTCTCTTAAGGCAATTGATCGCATGAATAACTATTTAATTTGAGTTGCAAAAATAGAGATTTATAAAGGAAAAAAGTAATTCTAGGGCATAAAAAAATCCCCTCCGCCTGAGCTAGTCAGGAGAGGGGATCTAAAATCTAACCCACCCTAAAACATATTATAATACGTTATATGCAAAACTTATATAGTATAGGCCACCAATTGCAGGGCTACCATAACCAGTTAAATAGTATTTGTTCATTACGTTAGTTCCACCTATTTTAATCAAAGACTTGTATTTAGGTACTTTATATGTAAGAACAGCATCAACTGTATTGTAAGAAGGAACCATACCTGCTGCGAAATTACCTTCATAGGCAACTTCATCTTGGTAGTGTACGCCAATATTAAAACCTAATCTGTTATTCATCAATAAACCTGGATGGCTTAAGCTGAAGTTAGATCTCCAAGTAGGTGTGTTGAAAAAAGAGACAAAGCCTTTAGGCAATTCGCCAATTTCATCTGTGAAAAGGTTTGCAGTAAATACAAAACGATTAGGTAATAAATAGTCTACTGAAGCACCCCAGCCTTTTGTAGTTACATTAGCAGTAGCGTTAGTAGAAATACTATAACCAATTCGCTTATTGGCATCTAATACGTCAAATACACTTGGGTTAGCCGCATTTCTTGATTGAAGTACAGTTACTCCACTGATGAAATTTTGATAGTACCCTGTGTATGCGTAGAAATCAATTAATAATTTCTTAGCAATTAAAGTTTTGTAACCAATCTCAAATGAATTCATTGATTCAGGTTTAAACTCTCCAAATACTTGTTGCTTTAATAAAGCAGGATTGGGTGCTCCTGCAGCAGCAGAACCGCCAAATGCAGTAACACTTGCTAAAGTATAAGCAGGGTTGGTATTGAATTTATAGTAATCTCTTAATTGAGGTAAACCTCCCATTAAACGAGTACCACCACCCACTAGCAAGTTAATCCATTGGTTTTGAGTACTTGGGAAACGATAAGCACTTTGATAAGAAAGACGAATATTGTTATCTTCTGCTAATTTCACTACTGCAGAGAATCTTGGAGTGAATTTCCCTTTGAAGTTAGTGTTCTTGTCATAACGACCAGAGAAAGATAATTTCAAAACATCTCCAAAGAATTTCTTAGATAGTTGAGAAAAAGCACCTGTTTCACTGATATATATTCTTCCAGTTGTATCCGCAAACAAAGTTCCTTGAGAGTTTAAAGTATATAATTTTGCAGTTCCACCAACTAACCAGTCTATATCATACTTATTTAATTTTAACACTTCAGTTAAATTCAAAGTACCTTCTGCAACACTTAATCTAGATTTATCTAAAAACTTACCACCCCCTTTAGAAATAGGCGTAGAAGCGATTGTTTGGAAAAGTGAATTATCAGCTATATTACCTGTTGGTCTACCAGCATCAGCTATTACACGTGCAGCATTGTTTGCAGCAGTATAGTCTAAACCAGCATCTCTGTATTGAGTGTAGGCGCCAGTATATTGTTGATACCAAGTAGCACTAGGCTTCCAAGTTTCATTGAATAAACGAGCGGTAATAGTTGAGTTAAATGAGTTACCTGCATCCTCCAATGTTTTATAAGCACGGAACATCCAGTTTTTAGATTTTACTTCAAACTTTAATTGACTCAATGCAAAATCACGTAAAGAATAACGATCAGAACCTGTATATGCAGTAGTACCAGAACCAGTATAAACACTTAATGAAGCTTCTGTTTTATCGTTTACCTTATAATGAACTGATCCAGTTACTTTCATATTTTTTGCAGTTGGGTTGATGATAGCAGATTCAGCATATCCAGTTCTAGAAACGTTCATGTCTTTATACCAACCTTTCGCATCACCAAACAAGAAAGGAGCATAAGGTATTAAACCAGCTGTTGCTGGGCTAGCGCCTAAAAATGCACCATACTTTGCAAGTGTATTATACACTGCAGAAGCACCTTGTAATTGAGCCAATACTGCACTTGCACCCGCACCATAAGCACCTGCTAATTGAGCAAGAATACCTGCTTTCACTGGAGCAATTAAGCCTGAATTAATGTTCAATGTTGTTTCATCACCATATATGTTAACACCATCATAGTTAGGATCTGTTAATCTTGTACCAGCAATAGTAGCACCATTTCCATTTCCAAGTAATCTAGAATAGTTAGAATTGTTATTTGCTAACCAATCTTGTGCTTCCGTATATTGAGCACTTACTTTGTAAGCAAAACGATCTCCAATTTTACTAGCCCATCTTACTGTATAATCTTTAAAAGGAGCTTGAGGACGTTGAGATTCATCAACGTGGTTTACCCCTTGCTTAATTTGAAAACTTAAACCTTGGTATTTGAATGGATTTTTACTGTTGATTAAAATAGTACCATTCATACCACCTGAACCATATAATGCAGAAGAAGCACCTGGTAATAATTCAATATTATCCACGTCTAATTCTGTTAAACCAACGACACTTGATACAGAGAAATTTAAACCAGGTAACTGGTTGTCCATTCCGTCAATTAATTGGTTCATACGTAAGTTACCACTGCTATTAAACCCTCTTGTAGAAACACTTCTAAATAAAATACTTGCAGCTATTACGTCTACTCCTTTTAAAGTTCCAAGAATATCATAATAACCAGAAGCAGGTGCACTTCTAATATTAGCACTACTAATTCTTTCAATTGTTACCGGAGATTCAAGAAATTTCTCTGATACTCTTGAAGCGGAAACTACAACATCAGAACCTAATACAAAAGCGGGTGTAAGGCTTACATTTAAACTAGCTGTATTGTCATTGACAACCACTTCCTTATTAGTAAATCCAACAGATGAGAATACCAAGGTATAAGGTGTTTTTTGAGACACAGTTAACCTGAAATTACCTCTGTCATTAGTATAGGTTCCAGAATTATTACCTTTTAGGGTAACTGAAACTGCAGCTACTGTTTCTGAAGTACTTGCATTTTTTACTGTACCTGAAACACTACTTGCATTTTGAGCATTTGCTGTAAATACTACAAGAGTAGATAGGCAAAGGATTACAAAATGGCTTAAACATTTTTTCATAGATTATTGTTTTTTGATTGAATCGTTCTACAAATTAACATATTGTTCGCATTCTAGAAAAAATTATCATTTGTATCTTTAAAAAATTAATTTTGTACCATGAATAGAAAGCCTTTCCCCCACCAAATAAATGAGTACCATGGTAAAGTAAGAGATGTTTATTATATTGATAATCAATTACTTATAATGATTGCCAGTGATAGAATTTCAGCTTTTGACGTCATTTTACCCAACCCCATTCCTTTTAAGGGCCAGGTCCTAAATCAGATAGCCGCCTATATGTTGGCGGCCACCAGGGATATTTGCCCTAATTGGCTATTAGACACCCCTGCCCCCCATGTGGCCATTGGTAAGAAATGTGCACCCTTCAAAATTGAAATGGTGGTGCGTGGTAATTTAGTGGGTCATGCCTGGAGAACCTATAGCGCGGGAGGTAGAATTTTATGTGGTGTAAGCTTAGCAGAAGGTATGGCTGAAAACGATTTTTTCCCAAATCCTATTATTACTCCTTCCACAAAAGCCAGTGAAGGACATGATGAAGATATTTCTAAAAAAGAAATTATAGCTCAAGGTTTAGCTTCTACAACCGACTGGGCTGTTTTAGAAAAATATGCGCTAGCCTTATTTCAAAGAGGAAAAGAAATTGCGGCTAAACAAGGTTTGATTTTAGTGGATACTAAATATGAATTTGGAAAAATTGGAGATACCATTTATTTAATGGATGAAATTCACACACCCGATTCTTCTCGTTATTTTTATGCCGATGGCTTTGAACAAAGACAAGCCAGTAAAGAAAAGCAAAAACAATTAAGCAAAGAATTTGTCCGCGAGTGGTTAATTGCCAATAATTTTATGGGTAAAGAAGGACAAACCGTTCCTGCGATGTCTGCAGAATGGATTGATACTATTTCTAAAAGATATATTGAATTGTACGAGCAAGTGATTGGAGAAAAATTTATGCCGCAGCAATTATCTGAAGAAGAAACCTACCAAGTCGTATGTGCTTCACTTGAGAAGCTTAGTTAGTTTGTAGAATAGATATTTAAAAATTAATTTCAGTTCTGAACTTCGAGTCATAGCGTAAAAAAAGTAAAAATGAATCGTTAAAAAATTGTGCATGTCTGAGCGAAGCGAGTTCACAATTTTAGATTCTTTTTTACTTTTTTAGCATCATGACGAGTAGAGAAGAATGAAATATTTTTAAATATCTATTCCTAAGCGAGGTCTTAAGCGTTGCTTGCTTTTATTAAAAATTTGCTGGCCTTTATCAATGCCTTTACGAAGTTCTATTTGCTTTTCTTCAGGCAGATGTACAATATCAGTACAGGCCTGGGTGCAACAGCCCGCATAGGTTTCAGCGCAGCTAGGACATTGAATAAATAATAAATGACAGCCATCGTTTTTGCAATTGGTATGCGTGTCGCAAGCATTACCACACTGATGGCATTTAGCAATAATATCTTCTGTAATTTTTTCTCCTAGTCTATCATCAAATACAAAATTCTTTCCTTTGAACTGGCTTTCTAACCCCACCTCTTTAATTTGATTGGCATAATTAATAATACCTCCTTCTAAATGAAAAACATTTTTAAAGCCATGATGCATCATATAGGCACTTGCTTTTTCACAACGAATACCCCCAGTGCAATACATAATAATATTATTCTCTTTCTTTTCTTTCATCATCTCTGCTGCCATGGGTAGTTGTTCTCTAAAAGTATCTGAAGGAATTTCAATAGCATTCACAAAATGTCCCACTTCGTATTCATAATGATTACGCATGTCAATTACAATGGTTTCAGGAGAATTTAATAATTCATTCATCTGAACGGCATTTACATAATTGCCTTTATTTTCCATACTAAAACTTTCGTCCTCAATGCCATCTGCTACAATTTTACTTCGCTGCTTAATACGCAGCACCCAAAAACTTTTACCATTATCATTCACTGCAATATTTAATCTTACACCTTCTAATCCTTTAATGGAATATAAATAGGTTTTAAAGTCTTCCAATAAATGAGTGGGCACACTTATTTGCGCGTTAATACCTTCACTGGCTATATAAATACGCCCAAATACTTGGAGCATATTTAAGGACTTATACAATTCGTCTCTAAAAGCCAAGGGGTCTTGAATAGTGAAGTACTGATAAAAACTGATGGTGGTACGCGGGAAATTTTCCTGGTATAATTTTTCTTTCAACTCCTTATTGGAGATGCGATTGTGTAGCACTGACATAGCTTAAATTTTTATCCCAATTACAGGTTGGGGAAATTCAATACAAAGATAAATAGAATCTTTAATTAAGTTTAAAAGATTAGGCTTTACTTGAGCGAAGGAAAGAACCTGTTAATGAAGCAAGTCCACCCAATAAGGCCCCTACTATACTTGTCACTAATATTAAAAGTACATAAGAACCTTTCAACGGTAAGATAGTTGCCACTTTAGTAGCTAAAATATGATGATTAGATTGATCTATGATCATGGATAAGCATGCCCATAATAAACCAATGGACAAGGCCCCTGATACAAAACTAATCAAGGGTTTTTGTGGAATGGCAATGGCTACTATTAAATTAGTAATGGCAAAACTCCACCATGGCACACTTGTATATATACCAATAGCATAGGCCATTAAAGCTGCTAATAATAAAGTAGTTATAAATTTCATAAAGTAATATTTAAAATGAATTTGTAATTGATTATTTAATTAAGCATTTGCCTTTTTAAATTGAATATGCCATTTTGTTCTTTCGTTCTGTATTAATTTTTCTTTGGCTAAAAATAATAATCGATAATATTTACCAGCCGCCCAATAGTCAATAAAGGTATCATAGTATTTACTGCCTGGGTTACCACTCTGCCCTCCTGGATATAAACCATAGGCTTCTATTTCATCTGTTAAGTGTACCACCATTCTCCAACTAGGTCCATGCATTTCGGTAGTGGCATTGATAATATTTTTTCCACCTCCAATGGGTAAATTCATTCTGCTTAGTGCAGGTGTTTTAGTAAGGTGCATGACCCTGGTAGCTTTAAATAAAGACCATTCTAATTTATTCTCTTTTTCTAATTCAAGTAATTTCTTGGTTGCATTTTCAACACCTAAAGTAACTTGATCTTTAAAGTTCTCCACTTTACCTTTGGTTCTGATATCATCTGCAATAGACCAATTAGAATCTTTCAATAATTGATCTACTAAAATAAAATCATCGGGACTATTAAGTGTAGTGGGAGAACCTGCTAATTCATCTCCCCAAACTGCTTGCGTAACACTGTCCCAAACAATTTCAAATATAGTAATGCCTTTTGATTTTTCACTATTCACTAAATCCCAGTTGGTCATTTCATCCAGCATTCTTTTGGCATCGGGGCTTAGCTTATCTACTTGTACATATTTCATTAATGCAGGTCTTGCAGTGGCCGCAAACACATTATCATTATTGGTTTGCAAAGCTTGCATATTTTCTGCAGTAATACCAGACATGCCTATTAAATGCTGGTTGACACTAATACCTCTATATAATGGGAAAGAAGTGGCCGTACCTAAATAATAAGGATAGGTTGCGTCAGTTGCTTTTTGATTCGCACTACTTACAAAACCGCGCTCCGGATTTTTAATCGTCGGGTTTTCTTCATTCGGAATCATTCCTTGCCATGCATAAGTAGTATCGTCGCCTGACATAATAAAATCTCCTTGACGCTCCCATCTTGCTACAAAACTTCCTTGTTGCTTAATAGCAATATCTCCAGACTTGGTAGCTAGTACAAAATTTTGTCCTGGGCAGGTCCAAAGTGAAATGGCCTTGATATAATCGTCATAGTTTTTGGCACGGTTTAATCTGTAAAATGTTTCTGCCCCATTAGAAGCATTATGTGCAGTCCACTGAATGGCTAAATTGCGTCCTTTAGATTGTGGATTTTGATAATGTGCATCATACATAGTAGGGCCCCAAACTGTCATCGGTATTTGCTCAATTACATCGGCACTATCTTTTACTTTAATGACTTCTATTCTTTTTTCAGCGGTGTTCCACTTACCATTAAACCAATATTCATTTTCTGTACTATCCTTAAATTTAATCTCATAAAAATCTAATACATCTCTCCCTGCATTGGTAACACCCCAAGCTAAACTATCATTGAATCCAATAATAACTGCTGGAGAACCTGGGAAACTTGCCCCATAAGTACTATGCGTAGGTGTAGTAATTTGTACTTCATACCAAAGTGATGGCATATTTAATCCAAGGTGTGGATCACTAGCTAAAATAGGACGACCCGATTTTGTTTTAGAACCTGAAACTGCCCAGTTATTACTTCCATTATTTTTATTAGGCGCTACAGGCATTTCAATATTTTTAATATCAAGCGCTTTAGATAAATGTAAATAAGCAGAATCGGCATTGATAGGTTTAATAGGAACAATAGAAGGCTTTTGATACACGGTGCCTTTTGGAATAATGGGATCTAATGAATCTTGATTATTGGTATATAATTTATCAAATAAATCATAGCCTAAAAAATCTCTGGTATTGGTTAATTGTAAATCGGAGGTCGCTGCACGACCTGTTAAATCATAAGACATAAACATTAAAAACAAATAGGTCTTTTTAGGTGTCCAATTTTCAGGCGCATAATTCATTAACTTAAATTCAAAAGGCATATCGGCTGGATCCGTTTGTTTTATAAAGGCGTTCACGCCTGCTGTATAGGCGTCCACCGTTTCTTTCATTTCAGGATTAGTAGCATTAATATTCGCTTCTGTTTTTTCAGCACCATAGACCATACCTAATCTTCTAAAAAAACGATCAATGGGTAATTTATCAGCGCCCGCAATTTCACTTAGTCTACCTGAAGCTACTCTTGTTTGAAAATCCATTTGCCATAATCTGAACTTTGCGTGTAAATAACCTTGAACAAAATAAGCGTCTTGGTCATTATCGGCATAAATATGGGGCACTAATCTGTCATCTAAATACACATCTACATTTCCTTTTAATTCATTTGCTATAATGGAAGCATCGAAATTGGTATTCACCTTTTCTGCATTTTTCCAAAACCCATGTTGCGGCGATAAAAAATAACCCAGCCTTGGCGACTTAGTAGGACCGATAGATAATTGAGTATTTAAAACGGTAACTAAGCTAATGGTTGCAATAGCCGAGGCAATAAATGGCAGTAAACGCATAAGAAATATTTAGAGAACTAAATTAAGATATTATTTGGCAATTTCTTGCTTAAAAAACTGAACTTGGTCATGCAATGATAAATAGGGATATAAACTTAATAATCGCTCGCTTTTAGTGATACAATTTTGTAAAAATTCTTTATGCTGTGATGATCCTGCAAAAAAAGGCTTGTGCTGCATGGCTAATTGTAATTCGGCTACTTGTTTCATAATGTTTTGGGTTTCCTCATTCATATAAGTCTCTACCCATTTCTCCCAAACATAATTGGATGCTGCATAATTGGGATGTACAAGGTCCTCGGCATAAAAACGGTAGTCTCTTAAATCATCTATCACATATTCATAAGAGGGGAAATAAGCAGTTTGCTTAGAAGCCTCCACTATTTCATGCACTGCTTGAATTAATACTGCCTTGCTCCTATTATTCTCCACCAAGCCTTCTCTTAAATGACGCACAGGACTAATGGTAAATATAATTTGCAAATGAGCATTAAACTGAAGCAAGTCCTTTACCATTTTATTTAATAAAAGCACTAAGGCGTCTGGCTTCATTAATGCTTTGTCAAACCAAGTAGCCGGTGCTTTATGATTATTGGCAACCACTTGTCCTGCAGCAAAGGGAGATTGACTATTTAATTGATACACCCAGGCAGAACCCAGTGTAATAACTATATGATCGGCTGTTTTTAAAAATGTATGCGCTTTAGTAATAGAATTATTTATTTTATCTAAGGCATCCTTTGCGCTTATACCCGAATAACGACTATGATGCTGCCAACTATTCCATACTTCATTCAACGGAAATAAATTGGCTTCATTATATTGCTTATTATTAATGCAGTCGGATAAAGACTGTGCAACGCTAATAGGATTAAATAAAACTCCATGAGGATTTTCAAAAACCTTAAATAAATGAGTATTTAATTTAGCCCCCATATTTTCAGAAAAGCAAGAGCCTATTAAAAATAAATTATCCCTATACCCAATAGAGTTTTCAGAACGTTTTGAAGCAAGGGTTAATTTAAATTTTAATGCGCTCATCTATGGCCTTTTATTTTAAGGGAAACATTCTTTGTTTCATGGCTTCGTATAAAATAATACCAGCAGCCACTGATACATTAAAGGAATCAAAATTAGTGGCCATAGGTATTTTGAAAAAATAATCGGCAGCCTTGGCTAAATAAGGCTGTACGCCTCTACCCTCGTCTCCCATAATAATACAAGAAGGAATGGTTAAATCTAATTCATGAATATTTTTTTCAGCGCGCATTTCACTGGTAAAAACTTGTATGCCATTTAAGTGAAGTAAGTCCACCGCTTTTAATAAACTATTCACTCTTACAATATGTATATGTTCAAGTGCTCCTGCACTACTTTTAAAAGCTTCTTCATTTAAAGCTCCTACTCCTTTATCAGGAATAATTAAAGCCTGAGCACCACAGCAGTGTATACTTCTTCCAATAGCTCCAATATTTCTTACATCGGTTACACCATCTAGCATTAAAAATAAAGGGGTTTGTCCTTTGGCCACTACAAAATCTATGACTTCTTGTAATTCTAAATATTTTACCTTAGAAATATAAGCTAGCACCCCTTGGTGATTCGCCTTAGACATTCCATTTAATTTCTCAATAGGTACTAATTGAATAGGAATGTTTTTTTCTCTAGCTGCATTTTTAATTTCACTTAAACCCTCTCCTTGTGCATTTTTTTGAATGAGTATTTTTTCAATATTGGTACCCGACTCAAAAGCCTCTATTAATGGCTGACGACCAATAATAAATTTACGCTCTGATACGGGACCACGCTCTGCATTAAACCTGGGTCTTGGTTTGTAAGGTCTATCTGGTCTTGATTGTCTTTCCTCCATAGAATTCAAAGTTAAACGATTTTTGATTGCATTGCATTCCATTTTAAAATGGCAGCAACAGAAATAGAGTCGGTAATTTTTCCTTCCATCACCCACTGCAAAGCTTGGGTAAAGGGCATTTTTTGAACGGCTAATTTTTCTGTGTCTTCTGGCTCCGCTTCCCCAGCTATTAAGTCTTGGGCAACATAGACAACCGCATATTCATCAGATACTGAATTAGAAACATGCATGCGTAAAATTTCTGTCCAATTTTTTGCTTCAAATCCTGTCTCTTCTTTTAATTCTCTTTTAGCAGCCGTTAAATGATCGGTTCCTTCTGGGCAACCCCCTTCTGGAATTTCCCAACTGTATTCATTCAAAGGAAATCGGTATTGACCCACTAAATAAGTATCGCCATTTTCATCAATGACAATAACACCAATAGCAATATTTTTAAAATGTACTTTCCCATAAATACCTGGGGTACCTGCAGGGGTAATTACTTCGTACTCAGTTAAGTTTATCCAAGGATTATCGTATACTAATTTACCACTAATGGTTTTCCATGGATTTTTTTCGTTCGTCATAAATTATATAATTCAATTGTCTATGATTTAATCTACTTCTTCTATAGCTTCTAAATAAAAAGCCCTCCTGAAAAATCGGGAGGGCTTATACATTCAATGCATTTATTATTTTAAACCGAAAGCTTTTTTCACTTTCGCTACATAATCTAATTTCTCCCAAGTAAATAATTCTACTTTCATAGTCTTTGACTTACCATCGGGTGTAGTAAATGTTTTAGTTACTATTTCGTTCTTACGACCCATATGTCCGTAAGCAGCAGTTTCACTATACATAGGTGTTCTTAACTTTAATCTTTGCTCAATAAAGTAAGGGCGTAAATCAAAAATTGATTCTACTAACTTACCAATTTGACCATCGTTTAATTTTACTTTAGCAGTACCGTAAGTGTTTACGTTAATTGAAGTAGGTTTAGCCACTCCAATAGCGTAAGAAACTTGTACTAATACCTCACTCGCTACACCAGCAGCTACTAAGTTCTTTGCAATATGACGCGTTGCATAAGCAGCAGAACGGTCTACCTTACTAGGATCCTTGCCAGAGAAGGCTCCACCACCGTGTGCACCTTTACCACCGTAAGTATCTACGATAATTTTACGGCCAGTTAAACCAGTGTCACCATGTGGACCACCAATTACAAACTTACCTGTTGGGTTAATATGATAAGTAATATTGTTGTTAAACAACTTAGCGTATTTCTTATACTTTGCTTTTACGCGCGGAATTAAAATTTCAACGATATCTTTTTTAATTTTCGCTAACATTTTTGCTTCTGCATCAAAATCGTCGTGTTGAGTTGATACCACAATAGCATCAATTCTTACGGGTTCATTTTTGTCATTGTACTCAAGTGTTACTTGAGACTTTGCATCGGGACGTAAATATTTAATGGCCTTGTTCTCTCTTCTTAAGGCAGCTAATTCAATTAGAATTTTGTGCGCTAAGTCTAAAGCTAGTGGCATGTAATCGTCGGTTTCATTAGTTGCATAACCAAACATCATACCTTGGTCACCAGCACCTTGCTCTTCTTTTTTCTTTCTATCCACCCCTTGGTTAATATCGGCAGATTGCTCATGTATTGCTGACAACACACCGCAACTATCTGCTTCAAACATATATTCACTCTTAGTGTAACCAATTTTCTTGATTACGTTTCTTGCAATTGTTTGAACGTCTAAATAAGCTTTAGATTTTACTTCACCAGCTAAGATTACTTGACCAGTTGTTACTAAAGTTTCACAAGCCACTTTTGACTGAGGGTCAAAGGCTAAAAAGTTATCAATTAAGGCGTCAGAGATCTGATCGGCTACTTTGTCTGGATGTCCTTCAGAAACACTTTCTGAAGTAAATAAATATGGCATAGATTAGTATTTAAGGTGCAAATATATTAATTAAAGTAATAAATTGATCTATAAATCGGAATAATAGATACGTACCCTCATTCTGAACTTCTTTCTACTTCCACCTCCTAAAACAACTTGTCCAGTAGCAGCTTGGTTACCAATAGCTGTGGTGAGATAATCCTGAGATGGGGCTTCTTTATTATAAGGATAAGGAGGTCTTAAAGTAATGGAGTCATTCACTGGGGCAATGATTCGAAAATCGAATAAAGAGTCTTTTCTTGAGACAACCCCTTGCACATATCTACTTATATTAAAAGTATAAGAAGCTACATTATCATAGCCATCAATAGACTTATAGATTAACTTACCTCCAAACTGCGTAAAAGAGCTGGCGTTGGTGGTACCTGCAAAATCGTTAGGTACATTGCCAAAAGTCTTTGAAACAGAATCATAGGTTCCTAGGAACAAATACCTAGGAGGAAGAAATTGCGACTCTAAGCTACCTGTTCCAGCAGCATCGGACACTTGCTCTGCAATTAATTCAGCACGGTGTATAATTTTATTCGCAAAATTCTTTAAACCTGGTATTTTAACTTTAACCATCGTACCTGGACTGGTTTGCACATAGACCAATGAATCATTGGCTACTTTATCTATATGTTTGGCAATTTCAGCGCCATTTCTAATACGCTTTATAAAATTCACATCTCCATTGCTATAAATACTAAACTTAAAATTAATCACTGCTGTATCTCTTGGCGCAGTTGCATTAGAAGCAGTTGCATTGGTATTATAATAAAGTGCCAATTTAGTATTGGTATCTAGTAAATTAATTTTAAGTAATACATTTTTATTAGCGGACTCATCTGCCGTTAAAGCAAACCCAGGAAAATAAGCGCGTAAAGTAGTATCACTTCTATAAGCATTATTAGAATCAAACTCTTTTAAAAATTGAGTAGCAAAATTTTTAGACAATTTAATACGAATGGTTTTAGTAGAAGCTTCAAAACGTGTATAGAATGAATCATTTATTTTAGCAAAATCGACAGTAGTCTCGCCTAAATTTTGATCGGTTTTAAAATTGTATAATTCAGGATAATTAGAGGCATATAATTTAAACGCATCCAAAGGTGTAGCTGCACTAATTCTTTTTAATTGCAGTTTTACAGGTTTAGTGGTATCGCCATAAAAACCTTTATAAGATAGAATTAAAATAGCAGAGTCTACGACTAAGCTATCTTTACTACCTGCAATAAAAAATGGGAAAAAATTAGGCCTCACTTGAAAATACATAGAAGCATTCGTGGTTCCAAAAATAGGATCGTTGGTGATATTACCAAGTACGTGATCGTCTGATGCATAGACTCTCATTGAGTCTGGTCTATCTAAGGTTTCAGTAATTACATCGAGTATGGTATCTTTTGTATTATAAGCATCCATTGAAGGAAGTAAACCCAGCCCTAATTCCGAACTGCCTATTCTAGTACAAGCCGAAAAAACCAGCGTTGAAAAAAGAGATATAATAAATATTCTTATTGTGTAATTTGATACCATGAATTTAATTTGTCTTTACTTAGATGCAAGTTCGTTGTATAAATCTAAATACTCTGTTAAATCGGAGTTCCATCCGTTGAAAGGAACTACTTTTTTTCCTTTAACAGCAGAAAATTCTGATACTAATTTTTTATCAATAATATCTGATCCAAAAGTAATAGCATCAGCATAAGTAGCACCACCTCTAAATAAAGCAGCATTATTTAAATCCTTGAAGGGTTCTAAATCTTTGTCTTTAATATTGGTATTGATAATAGCCTTTGTTAATAAATCTTTATTGAACTTTTCTTCAAATGTATTTTGACCAATCGTGTATACGATTTTAGCATTAGAGAAAACAGGCTCTTTTTTATAGGCATGTTTAATATAGGCAGGAATTAAACCAGTCATCCAACCACTGCAATGAATAATATCTGGAGGCCATCCAAATTTTTTCACTGTTTCCAAAGCACCTCTACAGAAGAAAATAGTTCTCAATGCATTATCATCAAACCATTTTTCGGTTTCGTCATGAAAAATTTGCTTACGCTTGAAAAAGTCTTCGTTTTCTAAAAAGTATACTTGTAATCGGGCATTCGGTAAAGAAGCCACTTTTATTTGTAAGGGATAGTCGTCTCCGTCTAATTGAACATTGATTCCTGAAAGTCTAACCACTTCATGTAAACGGTGTCTTCTTTCATTAATGACCCCAAAACGAGGCATAATACAACGAACTTCTAATCCACTGTCGTTACTTTTTATGGCGAGCTTATTAATTACCTCAGCAAACTCGGTCAGCTCTAAATAGGGCGACATTTCTGTGGCGATATATAAGATTCGTTTTTTTTCAGACATTCCTTTTGGTTTAACTCAATTCTTTGTTTGAGTGTGCGAAGGTACGTAATTGTAAGCACTTTAAGAAACAACAAAAAAGACTAATAAATACCCTCTCCCCCCTCCATTTGTAGACATTTGGTTGTAAATTGCAGGGGATTGTTTAATACCATAACCAATGAGTAAATTCTTAAAAATAGCCTTCTTCTTTTTCATAGGCATTTTATTGATTTGGTGGAGTTTACACCAGATTCCCCCACAAGAATGGGACAAATTTACCATTGCCTTACAAAAGTCAAAATTCTGGTTCATTTTACCTGTTGGACTCATACTTTCACTCTCTCATTTAGTGCGTGCTTTAAGATGGCGTTTGATTATGGAACCCTTAGGATACAAGCCCTCCATTATTAATACATTTTTAGCGGTTTTAATTGGCTATTTGGCTAACCTGGCCGTTCCAAGATTAGGAGAGGTTTTAAAGTGCACCCTACTATCTAAATACGAGAAAGTGCCAGCTGAAAAAATAGTAGGTACTATTGTAGCCGAAAGGGCCTTTGATGTGATTAGTTTAGGTATTGTATTTCTACTCGCGCTCACGCTTCAATTCAGTGTGGTGGAAGCAGGTTGGAATCAATTTAAATCCTATGGAAAAGCGGCAGGTGATGCAAGCAGCAACAACCAAAATACTTATATCATTATAGCGGTAGTTTTATTAGCGAGCATCGCAGCGTTTTGGTTTTTTAAATCAAAAATGCAAAATGCAATACTTACTATTAAAAAAATAATTGCAGGTATTTGGGAAGGCGTGATGAGTGCAACTAAATTAAAAAAACATAATTTATTTTTCTTCTACTCTTTTGCTATTTGGTTTTTATATTTATTAGCCACCTATGTGGGCTTGTATGCAACAGAGGGTACTGAAAGTTCTTTTCAAACTGCCATTAGCTGTTTAGCCTTTGCAAGTATTGGTATGATCATTACACCAGGTGGTATTGGCGCTTATGCTTATTTTATGGCAAAAGTTTTAGAATTAAACGGAGTGGATTATACTTTAGGACTAGCCAATGGCACTTTGCAATGGTTTTCACAATTCATTATTGTTTTAGTTTTAGGAGGAATTGCTTTAATTACACTTCCATTATTCAACAAGCAAAAAATTTAAGATGAAAACGCTCGACGCTATTGAAAAAAAAATAATGACTATTGCCGCTGCCAAAACTATAATGGCTGCTTTAAAAGTGACAGGAAAAAAAGTTTCTTTTACCAATGGCTGCTTTGACATCTTACATCCAGGTCATTTATTTTCTTTAACGCAGGCGGCGGGGGAAGCCGATTATTTAATAGTAGGTTTAAACAGCGATGCGAGTGTTCGAAAATTAAAAGGCCCTAGCCGCCCCATTAATAGTACAGAAAGCAGGGCCATTGTGCTTGCCAATTTAATAGTGGTTGATGCAGTGGTTGTATTTGAAGAAGAAACACCACTTGAATTAATAAAAGCAATTCTTCCCGATGTAATAGTGAAAGGTGGCGACTATACCACCAACCAAGTAGTAGGTGGTAAAGAAGTAATAGCGAATGGCGGTAAAGTCATTATCAACCCAATTGTGAAGGGTTTTTCAACGACTAGTCTTATTGAGAAAATGAAAGGCTAATTTTTAAATTATACAACTATGGAATTTTTACAACAACTTCAATTGCAAAAGAAAAACGAAGGAAGTTCAACAGGTACTATTTGGCAAAATAGTAAAGGCGAAATAATTGTTTCTTCTTCTCCTGTGGATAATAAAGAAATAGGCACTGTTGTAAGCACAGATAAAGAAGCGTATGAAAAAATTATTACAACAGCGCAGGCTGCATTTTTAGAATGGAGAAGTTGGCCAGCCCCAAAAAGAGGAGAACTGGTTCGTCAAATGGGTGATGCATTAAGAAAAGAAAAACAGGCATTGGGTCAGTTGGTTAGTTATGAAATGGGAAAAAGTTTACAAGAAGGTTTAGGAGAAGTACAAGAGATGATTGATATCTGCGATTTCGCCGTAGGATTATCAAGACAATTATACGGACTTACTATGCATAGTGAAAGACCTTCTCATAGAATGTATGAACAATGGCATCCATTAGGCATTGTGGGTATTATATCAGCCTTTAATTTCCCAGTAGCTGTATGGAGTTGGAATGCTTCACTTGCCTGGGTTTGTGGCAATGTAACCGTATGGAAGCCTAGTGAGAAAACACCTTTATGTGGTAATGCTATTCAAAATATAATTGCAAAAGTATTTAAAGACAACAATGTACCAGAGGGCGTTAATAATTTAATTCAAGGAGGACGCGAAGTGGGTGAATGGATGTCAAAAGATACCCGCATTCCTTTAGTATCTGCAACTGGCTCTACTAGAATGGGTAAATTATTAAATACAGCAGTAGCAGAACGTTTAGGTAAAACTATTTTAGAACTAGGTGGTAATAATGCCATAATCATTTCAGAACATGCCGATTTAGATATGTCTTTAATTGGGGCTGTGTTTGGAGCTGTTGGTACTGCCGGTCAAAGATGTACGAGTACCCGCCGTTTAATTATACATGAAAAAGTATATGATAGTTTTGTTGCTAAATTAACCAAGGCTTATGGGCAAATTAAAATTGGAGATCCTTTAGATTCAAAAAATCATATGGGTCCATTGATTGACAAAGAAGCTGTAAAAATGTATTTGAATGCTATTGAAGCTTGTAAAAAAGAAGGTGGAAAATTTTTAGTAGAAGGTGGTGTATTAGAAGGTAAAGGATATGAAAGTGGATGCTATGTAAAACCTTGTATCGCTGAAGCACTACCCCATTATGCCATTGTACAACACGAAACATTTGCGCCCATTTTATATGTAATGAAATATTCCAAATTAGAAGAAGCCATTGCTATTCAAAACGGAGTGCCTCAGGGATTATCTTCTGCGATTATGACATTAAATATGAGAGAGTCTGAATTATTTTTATCACAAAGTGGTAGTGATTGCGGCATTGCCAATGTAAATATTGGAACTAGCGGTGCGGAAATTGGTGGCGCCTTTGGTGGTGAAAAAGAAACAGGTGGTGGAAGAGAAAGTGGATCTGATGCTTGGAAGGCCTATATGCGTAGACAAACCAATACTATTAATTGGAGTAATCATTTACCTTTAGCGCAAGGTATTCAATTTGATTTGTAAAAATATAAACTAATTTTACCAAATAAAAACAAAATATGCCCAGACCCAGTGCAACGGAATATGCTGCTTATTATCAAACTTATATTAACTATACAAGCGGTAAAGACTACTCCATTTTAGTTCAACAATACAATGAAAGAATTATTGAATCTTGGAATGCGATTCCTTTAGAGAAAATAAATTTTGCTTATGCTGAAGACAAATGGACAATTAAGCAAATGTTTCAACATGTCATTGATACTGAAAGAATTTTCGCCTACAGGGCAGTAGCCATTGCCAGAAAAGAACCTAATCCCATTGCTGGCTTTGATGAAAATGAATATGCCAAAAACGCAACAGCGGCGCATCGTAACTGGAAAGATATGATAGCTGAATGGAAAATGGTAAGACAGTCCACTAATCTCTTATTTAATTCTTTTACAGAAGAAGACTTAAAACAAAAAGGAATTGCTAGTAATAATACAATGTCCGTAAATGCTTTAAGCTTTATTGTATTTGGTCATGCCCTTCATCATTTACATGTATTGAAAGAGCGATACGGTATTTAAAATAATTAACGCTAAGCAAAAAGCCCACGATTATCGGGGGCTTTTAAAATAATTAGAATAAGTAATAATAATTTTTATATTTTTTTATTCTCTACACCTCTATGTTGAAAAAATAGAAGAGATTTACTTAGTACCGTAAATATGAATGGCTAATTGTACTTCAGAATCTACCATTCCAATACCATAGTTGATACCGAAAAGAGTTCTGTCAAAAGGCATAAATGCCTCAGCAAAGAAACCTTTGTCATCTGCATTTCTAATCACAGCAGAGAAAGTAACTGGCGCTTTAATACCTTTTAAGTTTAAGTCACCTTTAATAGTGGCTCTGTCTGCTTTAGTGTATTCAATAGAAGTTATGGTAAAGCTAGCTTCACCAAAAATTTTAATATCAAAGAAATCACCAGAAGATAAATGACCTTGTAATTTCTCACCACCTCTTTCATCGGTTACTTTTAAACCAGCGATATCAATTACAAAACTACCTCCTACTAACTTACCGCCATTTACTTGAACAGTGCCAGATTTGATTGGGAAATAACCTGTATGGTAATCGCTTTTTTTAGAACCCGTAAAGTCTACTTTACTTTTTTGAGCAGTCACATTAAAAGTAACTACATCCGCATTTTTTGCCTTAGGCGCAAATGAATACAATGAAATCGACGCTGCGATCACTGCAATTGAAAACATGATTTTTTTCATATATGATTTTTTATTTAAGTTTTTAAAAATTGAGACTACTAAAATACATCCTAATATGCAATTTTCAGCATGTAAAGATATAATTCAATGTTTAAACAACAAAATATATTTTTAGGCTATATCTCTGCCTATAATCTATTATCTTCGCCAAAATTTTAGTTATTATGAATTTGCATGAATACCAAGCTAAAGAATTTCTTAAAAAGTATAATGTACCCGTTCAAGAAGGGGTTGCTGTTGAAACAGTGGAAGCCGCAGTTGCTGCTTACAATAAAATTGCCACAGAAACGAATAACAAGTTTGCAGTCGTAAAAGCGCAAATTCATGCAGGTGGTCGTGGTAAAGGAAAAATAGAAGGCACAGAACAAAGAGGTGTAGCCGTTGGAAAATCTGCATTGGATATTGAAACATTTGCAAAGAATATCTTGGGTGGAACCTTAGTTACTATTCAAACTGGCCCTGCTGGTAAATTAGTTTCTAAAATTTTAATAGCACAAGATGTTTATTACGAAGGCCCTCAACCTACAAAAGAATTTTACCTATCTATATTATTAGATCGCGCCAAAGGAATGAATGTAGTAATGTATAGCACTGAAGGTGGTATGGATATTGAAGAAGTAGCTCATAATACGCCAGAAAAAATATTTAAAGATTGGGTACACCCAGGTGGTGGGCTACAAGGTTTCCAAGCAAGAAAAATTGCATTTAACTTAGGATTAAGTGGTGAGGCTTTAAAGAGCTGCGTTAAATTTGTAACGAATTTATACAATGCTTATGTAGGATTAGATTGCAGCATGTTAGAAATTAACCCTTTATTCAAAACTTCTGATGACAGAATAATTGCAGTGGATTGTAAAATGAATGTTGATGACAATGCACTTATGCGTCATCCCGATTTATTAGCTATGCGCGATGTATCAGAAGAAGATGCAACAGAAGTGGAAGCAGGTGAATACAATTTAAACTTTGTGAAATTAGATGGCAATGTAGGTTGTATGGTAAATGGTGCTGGACTTGCCATGGCTACCATGGATATGATTAAATTAAGTGGTGGTGAGCCCGCCAACTTCTTAGACGTGGGTGGTTCTGCAAATGCACAAACAGTTGAGGCTGGATTCAGAATTATCTTGAAAGACCCAAA
>SHWX01000018.1 GCA_009693615.1 Chitinophagaceae bacterium
AACGGTTAAAAAACCTTAGGGCTAGTGATTGACTAAGCTTTCTTGGCAATTTTTTCAATAGCGTATACCAGCTTATCTAAATCTTGTAGGCGTGTATATACATGTGGCGTAATGCGCACACAACTAATATTTTCCCATACAATACCTACGGTGTGTATTTTATATTCATTGAATAAAGCATTGTCTAAAGCGCCAGGGGTCATGCCATCAATACTTACGCCGCAAATAGCACAAGAGTAAGCATCTTTTAAAGAGGTATTTATTTTTACTTTAGGAATATTTTGAACGCGTGTGGCCCAATAATTTTTTAAATAACGAATACGCTCTTCCTTTCTTTTGCTACCAATAGCGGTGTGAAAATTAATCGCTTCCCCAATACCTTGTTCAATTGGAAAGCTTCTAGTACCAAGGGTTTCAAACTTTCTAATATCGGGTCCATTGGGGTTGTCATTACAAACCAGTGGCCAAATTTTTTCTATCTTTTCTTTTTTAATCCATAACATACCCGATCCAATAGGGGCCGATAAAAATTTATGAAGTGAAGCGCCGAAATAATCACAACCTAAATCGGGAATATTAAAATCCATCAAACCAAAACTATGTGCTCCATCTACAATAGTTTCAATATTATGTTTTTTTGCTAAATCACATAATTTTTTAACGGGCATAGTTTGTCCTACCCAATTCACCATATGGGTGATATGAAATATTTTTGTTTTAGGCGTAATCGCTTTTTCAAAAGCGCTTACAATTTCTTCCTCATTTTCAATCGGGTATTTAAAACTAAGTTGTGTATATACAATACCTTCTCTGGAAGCTCTCTGTCTCCAAGCGTTAATCATATTGGGGTAGTCTTGCTTGGTACCAATGACTTCATCGCCTGCTTTTAAATTCAATCCAAAAATAACGGTATTCAAAGCTTCTGTTGAATTTCTATTAATAGCAATTTCTTCAGGATCGCATCCTGCTAGTTGTGCTAGTTTATATCTCAATGGTTCTCTTCCTTGATCTAGTATGCGCCACATAAAAAAGGAAGGTCCTTCGTTGGTCATTTTATTAAAACTTTCTACTGCTTCTTGCACGATTCTTGGACTCGGACTTACGCCCCCGTTATTTAGATTAATAAGAGAAGGACTTACCGTATAGCCTTGTTGAATCACCGACCAGTAGTCTTCATCCATGGCTATTTCCTTAGGGCTGAGCATTTTCTTTTGCAAATTCATATGCGCAAATTCAGCAGCATGCGCCTGATTAAATAAACTATTTGCTGAAAAGGCACCCGCCATCAGGCCTAGGTGTTGTATAAAATTGCGTCTGTTTGCCATAGGTGTATATTGAATAAATAATTTTAAATTTTAGGAAGGCGGTATCCGTTATGATAAGCCTTTGTAAAATATTCTTTATTGATTGCATCATCGGTAAATAAATTTTTACTTTCATCCCAATTTACTTTTTGTCCAGAACGATAAGCAATATTACCCATTTGTGCAATGGTGGCTATATGCGCTCCTTCTTCAATAGGGCAGTGTAAACTTCCTGGTGTATTATTTCTAATGGCATCAATAAAATTTAACCAATGCAAGTTCACACCATTGTCTTCACTTTTATGAAGTGCAATAGCTACTTTATTTTTTGCTTGTCTTTCTTCAATTACTTCCCAACCACTTCTATCTAAAATAAGGGTTCCGTTATTTCCAATAAAAGCAATACCATGATCACGACCATAAGAACCATTGTCAATACCCATGGCAGAGTCCCATACTAAATTAAATTTATCAAACTCGTAAAGCGTAGTTAAAGTATCGGGTGTTTCTTCAGCCAATTCTGGATAAGCAAATTTTCCTCCTAAGGCACTAACACTTTTTGGATTGCCTGCTTTCATTCCTTGAATGGCATAGTCTAATAAATGCACACCCCAGTCGGTCATGAGTCCGCCTGCATAATCCCAGAACCATCTAAAATGGAAATGAAATCTACTTGCATTGAAATCACGCATCGGTGCGGGTCCTATCCAAGTTTTATAATCAACACCTGCGGGCACGGCACTATTAGGCACCACAGGTTGAGGGCGCATCCAACCTTGATAACACCAAACCTTAGTGGTACGAATATTACCTAGTTGACCAGAATGCACAATATCTAATGCATCTTTAAAATGTTTTTGACTTCTTTGCCATTGACCCACTTGCACTATACGGTTGTATCTATTTTTAGCAGCAATCATGGTGTTACATTCTCCAATAGAATTTCCTGCTGGCTTTTCTACATAAACATGCTTGCCTGCTTCACAAGCATGTATCATTTGAAGTGCATGCCAATGATCGGGTGTGCCTACAATTACAATATCAATATCTTTTCTTTCCAACATTTTTCTATAATCACTATAGGTATCTATTTTTTGAACACCTGGTTGCTTAATTAATAATTCAGCCTTTCTTTTATTTAAAACCGATTCATCAATATCACATAGTGCCACTACTTCTACATTTTTTACAGAAAGGGCACCAAGGGTATTGGCCCAGCCCATTCCATTGACACCAATGGTGGCTACTCTTAAAGTATCGGTATTAAAAATACGGCTGCTAGCAAATAAATTGGAACTCATCAAGGCTCCAGAAGTCATTGCAGCATTTTTTAAAAAAATACGTCGGCTGTTCATATGAAATTATTTAAGGTTTTAAAATTCAGGGCTATGTTAAATATAATTATTTTTTCATTCTATACTTATATATAATAGCCTTTAAAATAGCCATTGTATATACTAAATAATATATAAGTCTATAAAAATAGTAGACTTTATAAAATAATCCCTATATTTGCCCATAGTCATGTGGCCGAGTGGCGAGGCAAGGGTCAGCAAAACCCTTAACGATGGTTCGATCCCATCTATGACGACTTTCTGGTTTGATAGCAAGCAATCGTTAAATCCGGGCGGTGTGTCTACACTGCCCTTTTTTTATTAAATTTAGTCATTACAATTCCAAATAAAAAGTAATGAAAATTAAAATAATACAATGAGAAAAATGATACGCATTGCTGGCCTTAGTTTTTTATTAAACACAGTGCTCGTGTTTTTTGCTACGGCTCAAAATACAAGTCTTCGAAATATTGAACCCAATGACATTTATAGAATGTCAAATATTTCCAATCCAAAAATTTCTCCAGAAGGCAATTGGGTTTTATACAGTGTATCCAAAATAGATTCAGCCAAGGATAAATTTTCAAGCAAGCTGTATATGGTAAGTGCAGATGGTAAAGAAACGGTTACACTTACAGAACAAACCAAGGGCGCTTCTAATTATAATTGGAGTCCTGATGGCAAATACATTTCTTTTCTAGCAGCAGGTAAAGAAGAACAAGAGGGCAGCCAATTGTATTTAATGGACAGACGCGGTGGAGAGCCCATTCAAGTAACACATATTAAAGGAGAATTAGAAGCCTATCAGTGGTTTAAAGACGGTAAGCATTTAATTTTTACCATTAAAGATTTTAATTATGCAGACACCGCCAAATCTAAAAATAGAAAACCTTATGAAATAGATAGGTACCGCTTTAAGGCAGACTATGAAGGTTATTTAGATAATAGAAAAACACATTTATATAGTTTTGAACTAACTACTAAAAAATTAGACACGCTTACTAGAGGTAATTGTAATGAGTCTGATGTAAGTATAAGTAACGATGGCAAAATGATTGCCTATGCAAGTAATGTAACTGCAAGCCCCGACCAAAATGAAAATACCAGTATTTTTTTATTAGCCTTAGGTGCTGCGCAGAACCCTATAAAACTTACTACTTATAAAGGAACGAACCGTTCCCCTAAATTTAGTCCCGATAATTTGTCTATTGCTTTCTTGCAAGCCAGTTCTGAAGATGCCTATGATATGTATGACTTGCAGCAATTAGCAGTGGTAGATTTAAAAACAAAGGCTATTAAGTTACTCACTAAAAATTATGACCGCTCCATTGCTAATATAGTATGGACCAATGATAGTAAAGCGGTTTATGCTTTGGTAGAAGATGATAGAGTGCAGAATATTATGCAAATAAATGCGAGTAACGGTGAAGTCAAATCCTTTACGAGTGAAATGGCCGTATATAATGGCTTGGATTTAAATGCAAATGGAACCATGGTAGCCTTGTATAGTAATACAGCAACGCCTAATGAAATTTATATTGCGAGTAACAATAATAGTTTTCAAAAAATTACTTCTTTGCAAGATGCCTTTTTAGCACCGCTTAAAAAAGTTGTGGTGAAAGGCATTTCAGCCATAGCCTCTGATAAAAGCAAAGTAAATGGGATTTTATATTTACCCGATTCAAATTCCAAAAAACTACCTCTTATTTTATTTATTCATGGAGGTCCGGTAGCACAGGATGAATATTCATTTGATATGACACGTCAAATTTATGCAGCCGCAGGTTATGCAGTAGCGGCTGTGAATTATAGAGGAAGCAGCGGACGTGGTGCCAATTATACGAAAAGTATTTATGCCGATTGGGGTAATAAAGAAGTAAAAGATATTATTGGTATCACCAATGAGTTAATTAAACAAGGTATTGCAGACTCTAGTAAATTAGCCATTGCAGGCTGGAGCTATGGAGGTATTTTAACCAATTATACCATTGCTACCGATACTAGGTTTAAAGCAGCGGTGAGTGGGGCGGGTAGTTCTTTAATGCTTTCTTTTTATGGAACCGATCAATACATTACACAGTACGAACCTGAATTAGGCAAGCCTTGGAATAATTTACAAAAGTGGTTAGACGTTTCTTATCCTTTCTTTAAAGTAAAAGAAATAAAAACACCTACATTATTCATGGCAAGTCAGGCCGACTTTAATGTACCCGTTGTTGGTGCAGAACAAATGTATCAAGCATTTAAGTCGGAAGGCATTCCTACGCAATTAATAATTTATCCGAATCAAAATCATGGTATACGCGTTCCATCTTATTTAGTGCACAGGTATAATAGTCATCTGAACTGGTTTAAAACTTATCTTAAATAAGAAATAAGTGTAAATTGTAAGTATGAAAACAATTCGTTGGGGTATGATTGGTTGTGGCTCTGTTACAGAAGTGAAAAGCGGCCCTGCTTTTAACAAAGCACCTCATTCGAAATTAATAGCTGTAATGCGCAGAGATGCAGAAAAAGTAAAACAGTATGCCCAGAGACATCAAGTGCCTTATTATTTTACTGATGCGAATGAATTAATTCAACATCCTGAAGTGGATGCTATATATATAGCCACGCCTCCTAAATTTCATGAAGCCTATGCGATAGCGGCTATGCAAGCAGGCAAACCTGTATATGTTGAAAAGCCCATGGGACTTGACGTTGCAGCCTGTGAGCGTATGAACGCCTTTTCAAAACAAATAGGAATTCCTTTGGTGATTGCACATTATAGAAGAGCCCTTCCTTTATTTGTAGAAGTAAAACGTTTGGTAGACACTAAAACAATTGGAGACATCATTTCAGTTCGCATTGAGATGTTAAAATATGATAGCGGCCTTTTAGACCCTGTTGAAAATTGGAGAATAGATCCTAGTTTATCAGGGGGTGGTTATTTTTATGATTTAGCGCCACATCAATTAGACCTTGTATTTTATTTTTTCGGCAAAGCAAAATCCTATAAAGGGATGGCCTTTAATAAATCTAATTTATATAAAGCAGAAGATACCGTATACGGCGAAATAGAATTAGAGAACGGTATTTTATTTAAAGGCAATTGGTGTTTCTGTGTAGATAAAGGAGAAGAGACAGATGTTTTTGAAATTACAGGCACTAAAGGAAAAATTTCTTTTCCTATTTTTGGACATACTATTACATTAATCACTGGTGACAAAGAAGAACAAATACATTTTGACCCCCCAAAACATAATCAACAAAATTTTATAGAAAAAATAGTGGCTTATTTAAATGGAGTAGGCGAAAACCCTTGCTCCCCTGAAGATGCGCTGCAGTCCATGCGCGTGATGGAAGCCTTTGTTTATGGCAATAATAAATAGTTCCTTAGAAAAATTAATTAAAATTATGACAAGATATTGTTTGGCACTAGATTTAAAAGATGACCCTACATTAATTGCTGCTTATGAGGACTACCATGCTTCTGTTTGGCCAGAAATTATTGCTTCTATTAAAGAGGCAGGCATAAAAGCCTTGGAAATTTATAGAGTAGCGAATCGTTTATTTATGATTATTGAAGCCGGTGATGATTTTAGCTTTGAAAAAAAAGCAGTCATGGATGCTAAAAATGAAATGGTGGTGCAATGGGAAAAATTAATGTGGGAATATCAGCAAGCCCTGCCTACAGCCAAGCCCGGTGAAAAATGGGTGCTGATGAAAAAAATATTTACTTTATCAGATTAGAAAAGAAAAACTGTTCTATAAAAATGATTAAGGACATGATTAGAACAAAATAGCCAAATCCTTTTTTAAGCTTAGCCCCATCCATTTTTTTATTTAAATAATTACCCGTTATAATTCCAAGCGTTGCTAATAAAATTATTTTTGATAAAAAGCTCCAGTCAACGGATGTATGCATTAAGTCTCCTGTAAAACCTACCAGCGATTTTATACTTATAATAACTAAAGAAGTTGCAATGGCTTTTTTCATAGGAAGCTTTGCTAATATCACCAGCGCTGGTATAATTAAAAATCCTCCACCCGCTCCAACAATTCCTGTAAGTAGGCCTTCTGCTATACCTACAAGCATAAGCGTAAAACCATAAACGGGCAATACGCCTTCTTGCTCTTTTTTATTTTTCCCAAGTATCATGGATAATGCAGCAGCCAACATAAGTGTAGCAAAGAACATCATTATAAAATGGCTTTTAGTGAGCATGAAATGAGCTCCTCCATAGATTTGCTCCGGTATTGCGGGTAATAAATACTTTCTTGAACTAAAAACACCTATTATAGAGGGTATACCAAAAATAAAAATGGTTTTAAAGTCCACCAATTTTTGTTTTAATCTAGATATGACACCTGCAATACTACTTAGCCCCACAATGGCTAAAGAATAGGTGGTAGCCAGTAAAGGAGATACATGGAAAAAATATACTAGTAAAGGAACGGTTAATATAGAGCCCCCGCTACCAATAAGGCCTAATGAAATGCCTATAAGTATTGACGCCAAATATCCAATAAGCTCCATGTATTTAATTTTAAGTAAAACTCCTAAATGTGATGTACAATTTAGGTACCTTTTGTCACTTAGCCGGAATTAATATTTTTCAAACTAAATGTGATTTTTATCACTGTAATATCTAATTTTATGTAGCAACTTTGAGCTCAAATTCAAAACGGTCATTTATGAAACTAGAACAAATATATACAGGCTGTTTAGCGCAAGGTGCTTATTATATAATGAGTGAAGGAGAAGTGGCCATTATTGATCCACTAAGAGAGGTGGATCCTTATATTCAAAAAGCTGCTTTAGACAAAGCCAAAATAAAATATGTATTAGAGACCCACTTTCATGCCGACTTTGTTTCAGGACATTTAGACCTTGCAAAAAAAACCGGGGCTACTATAGTGTATGGCCCTAACGCTGCTCCTTCATTTGATTTTCATAGTGCTAAGGATGGAGAAGAAATTAAATTAGGGAAACTTACTATTAAGGTTTTACATACACCAGGTCATACTATGGAAAGTACTTGCTATTTATTAATCAATGAAGCAGGTAAGCAAGTAGCCTTATTTAGTGGCGATACTTTATTTATTGGAGATGTGGGCAGACCCGATTTAGCACAAAAAGTAAAAGCCGATTTAACACAAGAAATTTTAGCGGGTTATTTATACGATTCTTTAAGAAATAAAATAATGACTTTACCCGATGATATAATTATTTATCCTGCACATGGAGCAGGAAGTGCATGTGGTAAAAAAATGAGTAAAGAAACACAGGATACCTTGGGTCATCAAAAGCAAACTAATTATGCTTTGGCTGCCGACATGACTAAAGAAGAATTTATTACGGCAGTATTAGATGGCTTAGTGGCTCCTCCGGCTTATTTCCCTCTGAATGTAATGATGAATATTCAAGGCTATGATAGTATTGATAAGGTACTTGAGAGAGGGCAGCATGCTATGAGTCCTGCTGCCTTTGAAACAGCAGCCAATGAAACAGGGGCCCTTATATTAGATACCAGAGACCCTCAAGTTTTTGCAAAAGGTTTTATTCCTAATTCAATTAATATTGGCATTGATGGAAGTTTTGCACCTTGGGTAGGTGCCATGATTCCCGATATCAAACAAGAAATTTTATTAGTGGCAGATAAAGGTAGAGAAGCAGAAGTGATTACGAGACTAGCACGTGTGGGGTATGATTATACTATTGGATTTTTAGAAAATGGATTTGAAGCATGGGAAAAATCGGGTAAAGAAATTGACCATATTATTTCTTTGGATGCAGCGGAACTTGCTGATATAAAAACTAAAGACAGTAGTATAAAAATTTTAGATGTGCGAAAAGCTTCTGAATATAGTAGTGAACATATTGCAGGTGTGCAAAATGCGCCTTTAGATTTTATCAATGATAGTATGGCAGCTATTGATAAAAATCAAACCTATTATGTGCATTGCCAAGGTGGTTATAGGTCCATGATATTTATCTCTATTCTAAAAGCCCGTGGCTTTGATCATTTAATTGATATTAAAGGAGGCTATAAGGAATTAAAAGAGTCAGGTCAATTTAAAACCACCGATTACTCCATACCCAAGACGCTTCTTTTATAAGGCTTTACTGCATTTTGCAAGTGTTTTTTCTTAATTTAAAGGATCATTGAGTCCATTAAATTAACTGCTATGCAATATCATTTTCAAAAGCCTTCCTTCTTTTTTTCATTTGTTTTTATTGTTTGCTTAATGGTTACTAATAGCACCACGCTGCAAGCGCAAGAAAAAAATACATTACAATTAAAAGATTTAAAAGAAAAAGTAGAAGTACTAAGAGATCAGTGGGGAGTGAATCATATTTATGCCAACAATGAACATGATTTATTTTTTACACAAGGCTACTGTGCAGCAAAGGATAGATTATTTCAATTTGAAATTTGGCGAAGACAAGCCACAGGCACTGTTGCAGAAATTTTAGGAGAAAAAGAATTGAAAAGAGATATTGGCACACGCCTCTTTAAATTTAGAGGAGATTTAAAAAAAGAATTAGCACATTATCATGAAAATGGACAAGCTATTATTCAAGCCTATGTAGATGGCGTGAATGCATATATTACTGAGGCAAATACCAAGCCAGCCCTACTTCCTATTGAATTTAAAATTTTAAAAATTCGTCCTGCAAAATGGACAGCTGAAATTGTTATATCAAGACATCAAGGCTTACTTGGTAATATTACACAGGAATTAAATATTGGAAGAGCGGTATCAACAGTGGGAGAGAAAAAAGTAAAAGAATTAATTTGGTTTCATCCTAAAGATCCTAACCTACAATTAGATACTGCTATTAGAGGCGATTTATTAAAAGCCAATATTTTAGCTTTATACAATGCGTATAGAACAGAGGTAGAATTTACAAAATCGGATATAGCGGAACACGATGAAGATGATGTATCCGCACTTGACATTTTAAACAAAAGAAAACTACTTGCCGATTTTTTACCTGAACAAGAAATGGAGGGAAGTAATAATTGGATAATTAGTGGTCGTAAATCGGCCAGTGGTTTTCCTATGCTTGCCAACGACCCGCACCGAAAAATTGCAGTGCCTTCACTTCGTTATATAGTACATTTGGTAGCACCAGGCTGGAATGTGGTAGGAGGCGGAGAGCCAGAAATACCGGGGGTTTCCATAGGGCATAATGAATTCGGTGCCTGGGGTTTAACTATTTATGAAACCGATGGAGAAGACCTCTATGTGTACAATATTAACCCCTTACATAAAGATGAATATTGGTATAAAGGACAGTGGGTGAAAATGAAAACCATTACAGAAAATATAAAAATAAAAAATGCAGCTAGTCAAACAGTACAATTAAATTATACTGTACATGGTCCAGTTACCTTTATTGATTCTGTAAACAATAAAGCCTATGCAATAAAATGTGCATGGATGGAAGTAGGCGGCGCTCCCTATTTAGCTTCCTTAAGAATTGATCAAGCGAATAGTTGGGAAAGTTTTAGAGAAGCCTGTGCATATAGTCATATACCTGGAGAGAATATGATCTGGGCCGATAAAAAAGGAAATATTGGTTGGCAGGCAGTGGGTATTATTCCTATTCGAAAAAATTTCAGCGGCTATGTTCCTATACCTGGTGATGGTAGGTATGAATGGTCGGGTTATTTACCCATTAAAGAGCGACCTCATTTACTGAATCCTAGCAAAGATTTTTTTGCCACAGCGAATCAGCATGTGACGCCAGATACCTATGAACATTGGGATGCAGTAGGTTATACCTGGGCCGATCCTTATAGAGGAGATAGAATCAATAAAGTATTAACTGAAAAAAATAATATTAGTATGGAGGATATGGGGAAATTACAAACCGATTATTTTTCTATACCTGCAAGTACTATTGTACCACTACTTCAAAAAATAAAATTCGAAGATTCTTTTACAAACGCTGCGAAACAATATTTAATGTCCTGGAATTTTATGTTAGATAAAAATTCTATTGCTGCAGGTATTTATGTAGGCTGGGAAAAACAATTAGCCATTGCAGCACAAAAATATTTTGTACCTGATGAAATTAAACCATGGATTAATTTGCAATTAAAAAAAGTAATAGAGCGTTTAGAAAATCCTATCAATTATTTTGGATCGAATGAACAAGTAGCAAAAAATAATAGAGACGCATTTATAAAAAAAGCATTTGAAGTAGCCATTCAAAATTTAAAAAATAAATTAGGTACTGATATGAATGCTTGGAACTATGGTCAAGAAAAATACAAGCATATTTATTTCGAACATCCCCTAGCCAATTTGGTAAGTCCTACCATAAAAGCCAAATTAAATATAGGTCCGCTTCCAAGAGGGGGTTATGGTCAAACCCCAGGTTCAACCGGGGGTGCCGATAATCAAGTAAGTGGTGCTAGTTTTCGAATTTTGATGGATACCCGAGACTGGGATAAAACATTGATTATCAATACTCCAGGGCAATCTGGAGATATCAATAGCCCTTTTTACCGCAATCTTTTTTCCACCTGGGCCAATGACAGCTATTTCCCTTCTTATTATTCAAGGGCATTAATTGAGAAAACGACGGTAGAAAAATGGGTAATTAAACCTGAAAAAACAGCTCTAAAATAGTCTAGAAAATCATTCTTCGTATTTCTGCATATATAATTGGTAATCAATATTATATATCTATTTTTTTATTTAATATTGCCTAAATGTTAATTTTTTTTAGAATAAATTTTAACACTTTGTTAATATACTCCTAATATTCTTTAATTTCGTTTTCTAAATTTCAAATATGAAAAAACTTATGTTGATGTTGACTCTAGGTTTATTGACGATGACAAGTGCCTTTGCACAAACACGTCAGTTAACTGGTAGAGTAACAGACCTAAAAGGCGTCGCTGTTGCGAATGCATCAGTAGTTGTAAAAGGCACAACAATTGGTGCTAATACAATTGAAGACGGTTCTTTTAAAATAGCAGTTCCAGCAACAGCTAAAACACTTGTAGTAAAATCAATTAACTACAGTGATGCTGAAGTTTCTATTGGAACAAAAACAAATTTTACGATTCAGTTAGAGTCTTCTTCACAACAATTAGAAGAAGTAGTAGTAGTAGGTTATGGTACACAAAGAAGATCCAATGTGACCGCCTCTATCGCTAAAGTGGATATGACAAAAATTGAAAACAGACCTTTTGCATCTTTAGATCAAATGTTGCAAGGAGCTGCTCCTGGTTTACAGGCAACTTCTTCAACTGGTCAACCAGGTGCGGTGACTCCTATTCGTATTAGAGGGGTTGGTTCATTCTCTTACGGTGGTGCGCGTCCTTTATATATTGTGGACGGTGCTCAAATTAATGACGGTGACGTTTCTAACGGTAACGGCGGTGGTTTCAGCGTTAATCCAAGTACAAACGTATTAGCTTCTTTTAACTCAGATGATATTGAAAGTATAAACATCTTAAAAGATGCTGCTGCCACTTCAATCTATGGTTCAAGAGGTGCGAATGGGGTTATTGTAATTACTACAAAAAGTGGTAGAGTAGGTAAAACACAATTCAGATTTGATACGGAAGTAGGTCAGAACACACCTATTCTACCTCCTGCTCAAGGTTACCCTGTCGATGTTAATGATTACTTCCAATTATTTCGAGAAGGTTTAACCAACGCGGGTATACCTGCTGCTACAGCTGCTGCTACTTTAGCAAGTTATGGTTATGGTAATGGTGTGGGTATCGATTGGTTCAATGTAATTACTAAGCCAGGTGCGCAAAAACAATATAATATTTCTGCAAGTGGTGGTGATGCAAAAACTAAGTTTTTTGCATCTGCTGGTTATTTCTTTCAAGAAGGAACTTCTTTGAAAGCCGATTTCCAAAGAGTTACTGGAAACCTTAAAGTAACACATAATGTAAATGATAAATTATCTTTGACCACTAAGGTTTCAGCAGGTAGTACTTTACAAAATTCAATATTAGCTTCTGATGGTCCAGGCGGATCTGGTTTATATTTTGGTAACCCTGCTTACGTATCATACGTATTAAGACCTACTCAAAATCCTTATAACCCAGATGGTACTTTAAATATTAGCCCAAACAACTTAGGCTTCCCGGGTCACTATAACCCATTATATATTGCTCAAAACGATAAAAGATGGTTAAAAGGATTGAACGCTATTGCGAATCAAAATGTAGAATATAAAATCTTACCAGGTTTGAAATTTTCTACAACCATTAACATGCAGTATACTTTGAACGAAGAGTATCAATTTAATAACCCCTTCCATGGTGACAACTCAGGTGCTTCTGGAGAGGGCGTTTCAATTGTTACAAGAGCTTTCTTAACAGATTTGATTAATCAATTAGATTATCATTATGATATTGATAAATCAAAACGTTTTTATGCCGACTTTAAATTAGGACAAGAAGCAATTAAGAGTGCTACTTACAGACAAATTGGTGATGTAACTGGTTTCCCTCCTAGAACAGATTTATACTATTCTACGAACGCAGCTACTTCTACTAATGGCAAGGCAGTAGGTTCTGATTATACTTTCCAAGGTTACTTTACTAATGCTACCGTTAGTTTATTAGATAAGTATACTTTGTACGGAAGTTTCCGTCGTGATGGTTCTTCAAGATTTGGTGTAAACAACCCTTGGGGTAATTTCTGGTCAGTGGGTACTTCTTGGAATGTATTGGCTGAACCATTTATGAAAAATAATACTGTTATTTCTGCATTCAAAATTCACGCGAGTTATGGTACCAATGGTAATGCCGAAATTGGTAACTACACATGGAGACCTTCTTACGCTTTTGGGTTTAACTACAATGGTGTAGCAGGCGGTACTTTCAATAACATTGGTAATGAGAGTTTAACTTGGGAGAAAAACAATCAAGCAGATATTGGAACGAATATTAGCTTCTTTGATAATAGAATTAACTTAAACGTGGACGTTTATAAGCGTAATACAGAAGGTGCTTTATTAAACCAAAACTTATCTCGTACCACTGGTTTCTCTGGTTACATTAATAACGTAGGTAGTATGCAAAACTCTGGTCTAGAGATTAGCGTAAACTTAATACCTATTAAATTAAAAGACTTCTCTTGGGAAATCAATGCAAGTTATACTGCTAACAAAAACAAAGTTACCAGCCTACCTTCAGGTGATCAGTTAAACGGTGCTTATTTATTAAGAGTAGGTCAACCTTTCTATAGCTTCTACACAAGAGGTTATGCAGGGGTTAATATTAATACAGGAGATCCAATGTGGTATATCGATAGTACAGAAATTGGCTCTACAAGTGTTAAAACAAAAGCAAATTTATATTTAGTAGGAAAGCAAGCAGATCCTAAATACTATGGTAGCTTAGGTAATACTTTCAATTATAAAGCATTGTCTTTCTCATTTGATTTCTATTACAACTTCGGTAACTACTTCAATGAGTCTGCTCAACAATATGCAATGGATGGTCAATATCCAACAAGAGGTAAATACGCTATTAACTTAACTCGTTGGCAAAAACCAGGGGACATTACAACCGTTCCTAAATGGATAAACGCTGATGGAAGAACAGGTTCAACAGGGTCTGATCGTAGCTTATATAAAGGCGATTATGTTCGTTTAAGAAATATACAGTTGTCTTATAAATATGATAATAAATCAGTCTTAGAAAAGTATCATATTAATGGTATTAACATTTATGCACGTGGAACGAATATATTTACTAAAACATATGCAGATATCATCTTAAGTGATCCAGAACAAGGCATTACAGGTAATAATTCACAACAAGTATTACCTTCTAAGTCTGTCACTTTTGGATTAAGCGTAAACTTTTAATTAACAACAACTCTTTAATATTTTTTATATGAAAAATAATTTCAACAAAATCACTAAAATGTTCTTAGCAATTGGAACTATAGCCATGCTATTCGGTTGCTCTAAAACATACTTAGATCAAAAGCCTTATAACTCTGTAGTATTATCAGAGGCTATTAAAACGGAAGATGATATGAGTACAGCATTGACTGGCTTGTACGCTTCTTTAAGAGCTACCGATTTTTATGGTAGAACTTTCGCAATCAAAGGCGATTTAATGGCAGACAAATGTTTCTTGTCTTCTGCAAATTCAGGAAGATATCTTTCATTTAATTTATACAATTTTACTAAAACAGATGGTACTCCCTCTGCGGTTTGGTCAAATGGATACAACGCGATTAAGAATGCTAACTTTATTATCAATGCGGGTTTAGATCCAGCGTCTAATCCTAATATAAGTCAATTAATGTCTGAAGCGTATGCTATCAGAGGTTTGGTTTATTTTGATTTAGTAAGAAACTTTGGTTTGCCTTATACAACTGCTCCTTCAAGTGCAGGTGTGCCTATTGTAACTAAGTTTGAAGTGAATTCAAAACCTGCAAGAAATACAGTTGCTGAAGTATATACGCAAGTCATTGCCGATTTAACAAAGGCTATTTCTTTAGCGAAGTTCAACCAAGGTCAAACAATGAGCTTTACATTGACTGCAAAATCTAGAGCTATAAACTCTTCTTTTATGACTAAGTATGCTGCTGAAACAGTTTTAGCAAGAGTATACCAACATAAAGGAGATTGGGCCAATGCAAAAGCAGCAGCTCTTGATGTTATCGCGAATAGCGGTTTCAGTTTAGTAACTAGCTCTAATGTAATATCTTATTGGAAAGGTGCAGCCCCTTTAACGGGTAAAGTAGAAACTATGTTTGAAGTAACGAGTGATGCCAACAACCAAGTAGGTGATGGTACATTAGCCGTATTCTTAATTGGTAAGCCAGGTGGTGGAGCTTATGGAGATATGTTAGCTACCAAGGCTTTCTATGATAAGTATACTACAACCGATACAAGAAGAGGTTTAATTAGTCCAGAAATAAGATCTGGTCAATTAGGTACAGCGCATTATGTTGCAAAATATCCAATTGATAACGTAAACTTAGATGATGTTAAAGTGGTTCGTTTTTCTGAAGCCTATTTAATTTTAGCAGAAGCTTATTATAACTTAGGTGATATTACAAATGCGAATGCAACTTTAAATAAGTTTGTAGTAAACAGAGACCCAAGCGCAGTATATGCTAGCTCAGGTTCTCAAGTATTAACAGATATTTTAGACGAGCGTGCTAAAGAGTTTGCTTTTGAAGGGTACAGATTCTGGGACTTAACAAGAATGGGTTACACATTCGTGAAGCCTCAAGGTCAAGACGCATCTAATACTATTACTATTAAGATAACAGTAGCTCCAGGAAATACAAACTTACTTTTCCCTATTCCTAACGATGAAATTTTAGTAAATCCTAACGTTACTCAAAACGCTGGTTATTAATATTTTCTAGTAGAATATTTAAAAAACCTCCATCGTTCATTCGGTGGAGGTTTTTTTATGTCTTCACTTGAGTAATTCGTCAGGTATGTTTTAATTCAGCCCTGTTCTAAGCCTTTTTTAAAAAAATAAGGTTAAATTAGTATTTACTTAAAAGCATTTATTGTTTAAAATTATTACCTATGAAAAAAATATTTTTCTTTTTCTTATTGAGTCTGTTAGCTTTATCTAATGCAGTGTATGCTCAAAAAATAGCCGATTATCTCGCACCTGCCTTCCCATCCGATTTAGTAGCCAATCATAAGGGCGATGCAGTTGCCTTGGTATTTAATGACAAAGGCAGTAGAAATATTTATTATGGACAGCCTGCTACTAATGATTTTAAAGCCATCACTGAATATAAAGGGGACAATGGCATTGAAATAGGCAGCATTAGATTTGCGCCAAATGACGATAAAATATATTTTGTAAGAGGTAATGGTAATAATTCAAAAGGAGAGCCTGCCAACCCTGCACAATTACAATATACCACCGAGCAAAATATTTATAGTTTAGATATTGCATCTGGGACTATTAAAAAATTAGCCAAGGGTACTGGGCCTGTTATTAGTCCCGATGGAAAATTATTAATATATACCCAAGGAGGTAAGGCTTGGAAATTAAACTTAACAGAAGAAGCTCCAACTGTTCAGCCTTTATTTTTTAGTAGAGGAGGTATAAGTAGTTTAGCATTTAATGCAAGTGGCAAACAAATTTTATTTGTATCAAATAGAGAAGAGCATTCATTTATCGGAGTTTACAATTTTGCAAGCAATCAAGTTTCTTTTATAGACGCTTCTACCTACAATGATACAGATCCAGTATGGAATAAAGAAGGCACACATATTGCTTTTATAAGAACCGTAAATATTAAATATGAAATTGGATTCACGCCAAGGCCTATAGCTGCTCAGCCTTGGGAGATTCGACTAGCTGAAGTAGCTACCAACAAAGCCTTTACTTTATTTAAAGCCGACGAAGGCGCAGGCTCTAAATTTGTAGGAGATTTACCTGCAGTAGCGACGCAATTAATTTGGACTAATAATAATTATATAGTTTTCCCTTGGGAAAAAACAGGATGGATGCACTTATATAGCATTGAACCAAATACAAAAAAAATAAATCATTTAACACCTGGTATAGGAGAAGTAGAATCGATGCGTTTGAGTACAGATGGTAAAACTATTTATTATGTAACTAATATTAGTGATAGCAATAGAAGACATATATGGTCTGTAGATCCTGCTACAAGCAATGCTACTATTTTAACCCAAGGCAATAAAATTGAATACAATCCAGTATTAGTAAACAATGGTTTAGTGTATTTACAGGCAAGCGCTACCAAGCCTTCTTGGCCTGTGTTTCAGTCTGGTGGCAATGAACAAGCTTTAGCAGCTAATTTATTTCCTACTAATTTTCCCACTAACTTAGTAAACCCTAAAACCATTTTAGTAAAAGCAACAGATGGTTTTCGTGCACCAGCTCAAATATTCTTACCTGCCAATTATGACGCAAGTAAAAAGTATCCAGCCCTGATTTTTTTACACGGAGGAAGTCGTAGACAAATGCTTGAAGGTTTTAATTATAGTTCTTATTATTCCAATGCGTATGCAGTGAATCAATATTTTGCAAGCCAAGGGTATATTGTAATGGCTTTAAACTATAGAAGCGGTATTGGATATGGATTAAAATTTAGAGAGGCTGCCAATTATGGTATGGCCGGTGGTTCAGAAGTAAACGACTTAATTGGGGCCGGTGAATATTTAAAGGCTAGAACAGATGTGGATGGGAAGAAGATTGGCTTATGGGGCGGTAGCTATGGGGGTTATTTAACAGCCCATGGCTTATCTAAAAGATCAGATTTATTCTCAGCGGGTGTTGATATTCATGGGGTACACAATTGGAACGATGAAGAGCCCAATTTTGCTCCTTGGTATGATAGCTTGCGATTTCCTGCTGCTGGCCAAGTAGCCTATAAAGCCTCACCCGTATTTACTGCCAAGGGTTGGAAAAGCCCCGTATTATTTATTCATGGAGATGATGATAGAAATGTTCCCTTTACTGAAACCATTCATATGATTCAACAATTAAGAAGACAAAAAGTAAGCGTGGAAGAAATAATTTTCCCCGATGAAATTCATGGCTTCTTGTTGTATAAGAGTTGGCTTCAAGTAGACGAAGCTACTTTTGAATTCATCAATAGAAAATTTAAAAAATAGCATTATAAATAATAGTATGAAAAATATAAAAATGAACCGCATTATTATTTTACTAAGTTTTGTATGGAGTATACAACTAGTAAATCAAAAAGCTCAAGCACAAACACCTGCAAACTTTTCACCCGCAAGGTATCAGGATGCTGAAAGAAATAATCGTATTGCCACCACTTTTCCTGTTGCAGAAGAAATGATTAAAAAATATGCAGAAAAACATCATTTTCCAGGCTTTGCTTTTGGTATTGTAGTAGATGGTCAATTAGTATTTAAGAGTAGCGGAGGTTATGCAAATTTAGAACAAAAAATTCCAGCAAGTTCTTCTTCCATGTTTAGAATAGCGTCCATGTCTAAAAGTTTTACTTCACTCGCTATATTACAATTAAGAGATCAGGGTAAATTGCGTTTAGATGATCCTGTTGAAATGTATATCCCTGCTATGAAAGGCCAAGGCTTAACCAAGGACGCACCTGTTATTACTATACGACATTTAATGAGTCACAGCGCAGGTTTCCCAGAAGACAATCCTTGGGGAGACAGACAATTAGCCGATACAGAAGAAGAATTATTAAAATTAATTAAAGAAGGCATTTCTTTTTCAAATGCAGCGGGTTTAGAATATGAGTATTCTAATTTAGGATTTACCATGCTTGGATATATTATTCACAAAGTATCGGGCTTAACTTATGACGTCTATATTAAGAAAAACATTTTAGTGCCTATTGGTATGAATGAAACCACTTATGAATTTTCAAAAGTACCAGAAACAAGTTTAGCCAATGGATATAGATATATAAATAATAATTGGAGAAAAGAAACTTTATTGCACGATGGTATTTATGGAGCCATGGGCGGTATGATTACTTCCATTGATATGTTTAGTAAATATGTAGCCTTGCATGAAATGGCATGGCCAGAAAGAAATGATGCAGAAACTTTACCTATTAAAAGAAGTAGCCTTAGAGAAATGCATCAGGCCTCTAAATTTATTTCTTTAATGCCCAATTATAAATATCCAAGTGGACGCGTACTAGCTGCTACCAATAGTTATACCTATGG
>SHWX01000019.1 GCA_009693615.1 Chitinophagaceae bacterium
ACGGCTAGTAATCCATGAACACAACAATAATCAAATTCAATTCCTTGTCCAATTCTATTGGGGCCACTGCCTAAAACAATAATTTTCTTCTTTTTGGTGGAGATAGATTCGTTAGAATGTAGCGTCTTGCTCATAGGTATTAAATTGGGTAAAAATACATCAGCGAAATCATTTTTACGAATTTTTATCCAAGGGTTTTTCAACAGCTTCTACCTTACTAGGCATAGCTCCTCCCAGCGGGTGGTATAGCGTTTACTGCGCCTTTCGCTACGCATTTTCCAGTTTTTTTGAGTGCCAGTAGTGCCAAATTTTAATATATCGTTGCGGTAGGCGGCATTCATATTGTCTATAACATTCATTAGTTTCTTACGCCTCGTGTCGCTAGGGGCCACAAATAAGTTGGTTTGAAGGCTGTTATCGGGGACAAAGTCGCTTAATATCACCCCCGCTTTTTTATAAATTTCCCCCTGCTCAAATAAGCTTTTACCTAGGGCAACCACGGCTTTAATAATATCGGGGCTAATTTGGCTGGGGTTGTCTAGTAGGGTGAAGCCACTTACTTGCCGGCCTCTGTGGTAGTAAGCCTTGTCTACATGTACAGGCGCTTTTTTGAGTAAAAAAACACTTACACCGCAGGCCGCACTATGTTGTCTTCTTAATTTTTCAGTGGCGCGGGCGGCATAGGTAGCAAGTGCTTCTTCTATTTCTTGCCAATCGCTTACTTCTCTTCCAAACATGCGGGTAGTCGCAATCATTTTTTTTTCGCTGCGAGGTGCTTGCATGCCATGCGTTTTATGTCCTTTTAATTCTCTTATTAATTTAATACCTGTTATACCTCCTAAGAAACGTTTGCCCCAACTAAGGTCTTTGATACTAAGTGCAAAGGCCGTGTGTACACCATATATTTTTAATTTTTCACTATAGCTAAAACCAATACCCCAAATATCTTCCACCGGTGTTTCTTGTAAAGCTTTTTGTATTTTTTGAGTGGTATTTAAAATAACAATACAACCTGTTTTTATTTTATTTTTTTTTGCCAGTCGGTTCGCGACTTTACTTAATACTTTATTAGGCCCTACGCCAATAGACACAGAAATGCCTGTCCAATTTTCAATGGTGTTTTTAATATTGATACAAAATGCTTCTAAGGCATCGGGCTGAATATGTGCTAGATCTAAAAAGGCTTCGTCTACCGAATACACTTCTACACAGCCCGGTGGCAGTAGCTGTCGCATGGTTTCCATGACACGCCAACTAAGGTCTCCGTATAAATGATAGTTAGAAGAAAAAGCCTGTACTTTATTTTTTTCAATGAGTTCTTTTGCTTGAAAATAAGGAACGGCCATAGCAATGCCTAACTGCTTCGCTTCATCGGAACGCGATACAATACAACCATCGTTATTACTTAATACCACAATAGGGGCTTGCCTGAGTTGTGGTTGAAAAAGCCTTTCACAAGAACAATAAAAACTATTACAATCTACAATAGCTTGCACAAAAAATTATTTTCAAGATGAACCATTTTACAAACTATGTATCACAAAACTAACAATACCCCAAGTGCTATACTGTTCTAGTTGAGCTACTTGTATAATACCATATCTTTTATTTTCAGGAACGAGGCTAATACTATTTTCTTGTATTTGTAATCGGCGTACTAAAAATTCACCATTCAAAACAGCTACCACTACTTTGCCTGAGCTTGCAGGAAGGCTTCTATCTACAATTAAAATATCGCCGATATGAATGCCGGCACCTAACATGGCATCGCTGTTCACGCGAAAGAAAAAAGTAGCGGGCTTATTGCGAATGAGTTGCTCGTTGAGGTCAATGCCTCTTTCCATAAAATCGTCGGAGGCCGCTCCAAAACCGGTGGCATTGGCCTGTATAATTTGACCCGATTGGTAGTTCTTATTAATTTGTTGGGTAGCAATTCCTTCACCTGGGTCTCTATCTATAAATGACATAAAACTAAATTTATTAGCAATATTAACTAAATAATTTAGTATTTAGTATATTTATTTGTACCCTTTTTTCACCTATTTATACGCTGTTTTGGAGGGATTATTTTTTATAAGTGGTTTAATGTCAGTACTTTTATTGGGCATAATGCATCAATTTTTTACCCCATGGAGGCTATTTTAAAGCATATTGAAAATCTATATAATACAATTCATCCCCATGCTTGGGATAGAATTCAGAAAATACCTCAAAGTGGGGGAGACCGCATCTATTTTAGAATAAGTCAAGCAGAGAAATCTTGGATTGCGACCTATAATTTAAATATTAAGGAAAATCAGACCTTTATTTATTTCGCTAATTATTTTTATGAAAAAGGAATGCCCGTTCCTAAAATTTTAGCAGTGAATGAATCTTGCAATACTTATTTACAAGAAGATGTAGGTGCGGTTTCTTTATTAGATGTTTTAGAAAAAGAAGGAAAGACGGATGCAGTATTTACATTGTTTCAAAAAAGTTTAACCGCCTTAGCTAAATTGCAAATTGAAGGGGCTAAGGGTCTAGATTATTCTAAATGTTTAACCTCTAAGTATTTTGGTAAGCATTCTATTTTAACCGACTTACTATATTACAAATATTATTTCTTAGATACTTTGCAATATGCTTATGACAAACAAGCTTTAATTGATGAGTTTGAAATATTAAGTGATCAGTTAGCGGTGAGTCATTTTGATAATTTTATGTTCCGTGATTTTCAGAGCAGAAATATTATGGTACAAAATGGGGAAGTGTATTTTATAGACTTTCAAGGAGGTATGCAAGGTGGGCTGCCTTATGACGTGGCTTCCTTGTTATGGCAAGCAAAAGCAGCGCTATCTAATGAATGGAAAGAAAAATTATTAGATCATTATATTGCTGAATTACAAAAATTATTGCCTAGCCCTATAGAGGCTGCAGCATTTAAAAAACAGTATAATGGTTTTGTATTATTAAGACTATTACAAGTTTTAGGCGCCTATGGTTTTAGAGGCTTGTTTGAAAGAAAGGCGCATTTTCTAAGTAGCATTCCTTTAGGCTTAGAAAATTTAAAAAGGTTTTTACAAACTTATACTTTAGATAAAGACACGCCCGTTTTTGCTTCCATCTTAGATTGGATGGTAGGTGAAGAAGTCATAGAAAGGTTTACACCACCCATAGCCAATATAAATACACCTTTAGAAATTACTATAAATAGCTTTAGTTATAAAAAAGGTATTCCTGCAGATAACTCTGAGAATGGCGGTGGTTTTGTATTTGATATGCGAGGTATTTTAAATCCAGGAAGAGTAGAAGAATATAAAAAGCAATCGGGCCTAGACAAACCTGTTCAAGATTTTTTAGAACAAAGAACAAAAATGAACGGCTTTTTAAATAGCGTTTGGGATTTAATTGATATTACCGTAGAAGACTATTTAAAAAGAGGTTTTACTTCTTTGCATATTAATTTTGGATGCACAGGGGGACAACACCGCAGTGTATTTGCTGCAGAACAAACAGCAAGGCACCTTAGAAATAAATACAAGATCAAAGTATTGCTAGCACATACCAATAAAGAAAATTGGGTTAAATAATAGATTCTATGAGAGCCATGATTTTAGCAGCAGGTTTAGGTACAAGGCTAAAACCCTTTACCGATTTTCATCCCAAGGCCTTGGCCATGGTGAATGGAAAGTCTTTGCTGCAAAGGAATGTAGAATACTTGCAAGCATTTGGTATTAATGAAGTAGTGGTGAATGTGCATCATTTTGCAGATCAAATTATGGAAGCGGTTGAAAGGAATAAAGGCTGGGGTAGCCAAGTTTTTATTTCTGATGAAAGCAGCGAGGTTTTAGAAACTGGAGGTGGGTTGTTATTTGTAAAATCTTTTTTTGAGAAAGAGGAAACTTGGTTGGTGATAAATGCTGATATCTTAACCAATTTAGACATTGATAAATTAATAGCTGCAGATAAAGTATTATCAGAAGGAGTAGAAAATTATATCGCCACTTTAGCAGTAACTAATAGAGTGTCAAGCAGAAATTTATTATTTACAACAGAAGGTAATTTAATTGGCTGGAGAAATAATACAACACGCGAGGAAAAGTGGGCCGGTATAAATACCACTGAACAGCCTGCTGGTATTCATTCTATTGCAATAGCATTTAGCGGTATTCAAATACTACATCCTTCTTTTTATACAACCCTTCACATGACGGGTAAGTTTTCTTTAATAGATGCTTATCTACAAACAGCCGCCAAGGGCACTATTGGTTATTACGACCATAGCGATAGTATTTTATTAGATGTAGGCAAGCCTGAAAATATTGAAAAAGCAGAAAGTCTTTTTAAATAAGTAGCACGCGTTTATTGTTCTACTTTATACTTTAATGTATATTTTCTTCTTATCTAAGAAGTAAGCGAGTATTCCAAAAAAGGCAATAATACTTAATGCATATACAAAAGAGCCTACGCGTAAATCGGTATTGACATTCTTACAAACATTTTCGTAAAACCAAGGCAGCGCTGAAGTGTAGACAGGTTCTCCTTTTTCGTCTGTATGGTCTGTCCATCTTAGTAAGGCTAATACACGCGGTAAAAATCCGCTAAGTACAAATACAAATAAGGGGTTCTTTCCAAACAGATCGAAAAAATGACTCCATTTTCCTTTGGCATTTTTAAATTCTAATAAATAAATTAGCATACCTAAACAAATCATGGCAAGTCCTGAAGTATATAGGACATAACTACTAGTCCATATTTTTTTATTAATAGGAAAACTAAAATCCCAAATATAGCCAACGAGTACAAGCACCACCCCTGTTAAAAGCAGTTGCGCCAACATCTCATAATTTTTTCCTTTCAACTGAATGTATTCCCCTACTAAAAAACCAAGTATAACTTGTACAATGGCAGGGAAAGTACTAGTTAATCCTTCCGGGTCAAAGGGTACGCCTTCTCCCTTATATATATGTGATACGCCTAAAATAGTTTGGTCAATACTATTGCCAAAATAACCCGATAAACTAAAGGGATGTCCCGCCGCACCTAATGCATAGGTTAATACCCAATAAATGACTAGTATCATCATGCCTATAAATAGTGCTATGCGAGATTTTCCATAATAAATTATAATAGAGGCGAAAAAATAACAAAGCGCAATTCTTTGTAAGACGCCTAAAATGCGCACCATTTCCCAAGGTTTAAAAACTAATTCAGTACCCGACCATTTTATAAAAGGACTCCAATTTAAAAATAGTCCAATGCCAAAAATTAAAAGAGTTCTTTTAATAATTTTTGACCAAAATTCAGTGGCATCTGCATTTTGTAATTTGGGCATTACAAAGGACATGGCATTACCCACTGCAAATAAAAAGAAAGGGAATACTAAATCGGTGGGGGTGCAACCATGCCAGCTTGCATGACCCAAAGGGCTATAAATATGGGCCCAAGAGCCTGGATTATTAACCAGAATCATAAGCGCCACCGTGGCCCCTCTAAAAACATCTAGTGAATAATATCTTTGCTGACTCATCGTATATTATATTATAAAAAAATTAGTAATAAATAGCCCCGTTTTGATATCTTTGTAAGATACAAATTCAGATGGGAAAAAATATATTAATTACAGGCGGGGCGGGCTTTATAGGATCACATGTAGTGCGTTTAATGGTGACTAAATATCCTCAGTATCAAATCTTTAACTTAGATGCACTTACCTATGCAGGTAATTTGGAAAATTTAAAGGATATAGAAAAGGCAGCGAATTATCATTTTATAAAAGCCAATATATTAGAGCCAGCTGCTTTAAAAGCTATTTTTGAAAAACATGCTATTACCGATGTCATACATTTGGCCGCAGAATCGCATGTAGATAGGTCCATTGTATCTCCATTAGATTTTGTGTATACCAATGTTATTGGAACAGTGAACTTATTAAATACGGCTAAAGAATATTGGAAAGATGATTTGAGCAATCATTTGTTTTATCATGTTTCAACCGATGAGGTTTATGGAAGCTTAGGCAAGGAAGGTTTGTTTAAAGAAACTACTGCCTACGATCCTAACTCACCTTATTCAGCAAGTAAAGCGGCCAGCGATCATTTTGTGCGCGCTTACGGAGAAACTTATCATCTACCTTATGTGGTTTCTAATTGTTCTAATAATTATGGACCGAATCATTTTCCAGAAAAATTAATTCCTTTATTTATACATAATATTATTAATAAAAAAGCATTGCCGGTTTATGGCGATGGTTTATACACCCGCGATTGGTTATACGTATTAGACCATGCCCGTGCAATTGATTTAATATTTCATGAAGGAAAAAATGGAGACACTTATAATATTGGAGGATTCAATGAATGGACCAATATTGATTTAGTGAAATTAATGTGTGCTCAAATGGATGTAAAATTAGGTAGAGCAAAAGGTGAAAGTGAAACTTTAATTACTTATGTGAAAGACAGAGCAGGCCACGACCGCAGATATGCCATTGATGCCACTAAATTAAATAAAGAATTAGGCTGGAGCCCATCCGTTACCTTTGAGCAAGGCCTAGATGCAACTATTGACTGGTATTTGAACAATGGCCCTTGGTTAGAAAATGTAACTACTGGCAATTATCAAACCTATTATAACTCCATGTACTCAAATAGATAAGATCCAAAGAATGAAAATAGAAGCAACACCCTTAAAAGATTGTTTTATTATTCACGATACCGTGCATGGCGATGCGAGAGGTTATTTTATTGAAACATTTAACCAAAGAGACTTTAAAGCTGCAAGTGGGTTAGATATGGTTTTTGTACAAGACAATCAGTCTAGATCAAGTAAAGGCGTTTTAAGAGGTTTGCATATGCAAAGAGGCGCCGCTGCACAAGCAAAGCTAGTAAGGGTTTTAGAAGGGGCTGTATTAGATGTAGTGGTAGATTTAAGAAAAGGTTCTCCTAGCTTTGGCCAGCATTTTACCATTGAGCTTAGTGCAGATAATCATAAACAATTTTTTGTACCTGCTGGATTTGCGCATGGCTTTGTAGTATTAAGTGAATCGGCTACTTTCTTTTATAAGGTAGATAAGTTTTATGAGCCAGGTGATGAAGTAGGAATTATGTATAATGATAAGGATTTAAATATTGATTGGAAATTAGCTACACATGAATTAATATTTTCAGAAAAAGATAAAACATTAGGAAGCTTTGCGGAATATGCAGCAAGTTTATAAATTTTTTAAATAGTTTGTTTATGAAGGGAATTATATTAGCAGGCGGATCAGGTACTAGGTTGTATCCTATTACCAAGGGTATCAGTAAGCAATTAATGCCTATCTATGATAAGCCCATGATTTATTATCCTTTATCTGTATTATTATTAGCAGGCATCAAAGATATTTTAATCATCACTACACCGGAGGATAGCGATCAATTCAAAAGATTATTGGGCGATGGTGCTGAAATAGGTTGTTCCTTTCATTATGAAGTGCAAGCAGTACCTAATGGACTGGCGCAAGCCTTTGTTATTGGTGCCAATTTTATTGGCAAGGATAAAGTAGCCTTAATACTAGGCGATAATATATTTTATGGTGCTGGCTTTAGCAAGTTGGTGCAATCGTTTAATAATGTTGAAGGTGCTGCGGTATTTGCTTATGAAGTAAATGATCCTGAGCGTTATGGTGTGGTAGAGTTTGATGCGAATAACAATGCACTTTCTTTAGAGGAAAAGCCAAAACAACCAAAGTCTAATTATGCAGTGCCTGGTTTATATTTTTATGATAATGAGGTGGTAGAGATTGCTAAAAACATTCCTGCTTCACCAAGAGGGGAATATGAAATAACGGATGTCAATAAGGTATACTTACAAAATAAGAAATTACAAGTGGGTATTATGAATCGCGGAACCGCTTGGTTAGATACAGGTACTTTTGACTCCTATGCCGATGCCTGTGAATTTGTAAGAGTGATTGAGAAAAGACAAAGTCAAAAAGTAGGTTGTATAGAAGAGGTAGCCTACCGTATGGGCTTTATAGATAAGACTCAATTACTGGTACTTGCCGATAAATACGCTAAAAGTGGCTATGGGGAATACCTTAGACAGTTAAAAAAGTAGATCTTCCCTAGTTTGTAGCATACATTTTCCGTTTTCTTAAACAAAAACTGAACAATTTAAAAAATATCTTGTTATTATGGTATGTCAAAATATTCAATCAAGGACTTGGAGCAAATTTCTGGGATCAAGGCCCACACCATTCGTATATGGGAGCAGCGCTATAATTTCCTGCAACCCTCTCGTACCGAGACGAATATAAGAACCTATTCAGCCGTTGAATTAAAGATTATTTTAAACGTTTCGTTTTTAAATAAATACGGGTTTAAGATTTCACATATTGACAAGATGAGTGCGGAGCAAATGGAAGAAAAAATTCTTACCATTAATCAAATGGACGCGCAAAAGGAAAGGGTAGTGAACAATTTAATTAAAGACATGGTTTCACTCAATATGCCAGCCTTTGAACAACAATTAGATAATTATATAGCACAAAAGGGCGTTGAAAAAACCATTGTTGAAGTCATCTTCTCTTTTTTAGAAAGAGTGGGCATACTTTGGATGACAAGCCATATCAACCCAGCACAGGAGCATCTTGCTACCAATATTTTAAGACAGAAAATTATTTATGGTATTGAAAAATTAATGCCAGTAACTAAATATACAAAGAGAATAGTTTTATTTTTGCCTGAAGCAGAGTACCACGAATTAGGTATTTTATATGTACATTTTTTATTAAAACAAAATGGCATTTATGTTAATTATTTAGGTGCCAACATACCCATGGTGGACCTTGAATTTTTAGTGAACAGAACGCAACCTGATTATTTGTTTTGTCATATAACTTCCCCAGCTAAGAAGTTTAAATTGGATAAGTTTTTAGAAGGTTTAGCTAAAATTAATAAAACCTCTCCAGTCATTTTATCAGGTCAAATTGTGCGAGACTATAAAGGTCAAGTGGCTTCCAATATCTCTGTTAAACGAAGTTTAGGAGAGACCATTCAGTTTCTAAATGCTATCTAATTATCTATTCTCGAAGATTTACGCCTACTAGCTCCAAACCTTTACTTTTCTTAAAATATTGGTTATCAGTATTTTAAATTCTTATAGCCCGGCATAGGGGTAGTTGAGGCTTACCAAATCCGAAATGTTTAATTATTTTATCAATAAATTAAACAAAATAGTCATTTCAGGACAAAATTATATTTAGCTTTATCTTCCAAAAGTTAAACAGGATTATATGTCAAACGCTGAATTCACCCTACTACTTACTGAAAATGCCGATTTTCTAAAGCCCTTTGCTATTAATTTAACCAAGGATCACGAAGCGGCTAAGGATTTATTTCAGGAAACCTTGTACAGAGCCTTGTCTAATAAAGACAAGTATAATGTAGGTACCAATATCAAGGCTTGGTTGTACACCATTATGCGTAATATTTTTATCAATGATTATCGTAAGCGTGCAAAGCAGTCGGTTGTGTTGGATAATTCTCCCAACGATTTTTTAATAGATCAAACCAGAACAAAGGTTTTGAATGATGGCGTGACTAACTTAAATTTGAGAGAAGTAAAGCAGCTTATTTATGATTTGCCTGAACTATTCAGAACGCCCTTTAATTTATATTTTGAAGGATATAAGTATAATGAAATTTCAGAAGAATTAAATGAGCCCTTAGGCACTATCAAAAGTAGAATTCACTTTGCAAGAAAAATATTAAAACAGAAAATTCAACGATACTAAAATATGACCTCTTCTAAAAAAGCATTAGTGATTGGTGCTGGTTTTGCTGGCATGTCAGTAGCTACTTTTTTAGCAAAGAAAGGATGGTCGGTTTCTGTTATAGAAAAACATAATTTACCTGGGGGACGTGCTAGAAAATTTGAAGCCCAAGGTTTTACATTTGATATGGGTCCCAGTTGGTATTGGATGCCCGATGTATTTGAAAGGTATTTTGCAGCCTTTGGAAAAAAGGTTTCCGATTTTTATAAATTAAAAAGATTAGACCCCTCTTACCGTGTTTATTTTGATGAAACGCATTGGGATATGCCTGCTAATTATACTGAATTAGCTGCTTTATTAGAAAGTGTAGAACCCGGTGCAGCAAAGGCTTTGGACCAGTTCATGGAAGAAGCTAAATTCAAATATGATATAGGCGTGGGTAAACTAGTACATCAGCCAGGTATTTCATTAAAAGAATTTATAGACATTGATTTAATAAAGGGTGTTTTTAAATTAGATGTATTTCAATCGATGAAAAAACATGTAGCTCGTTTTTTCAAACATCCTCATATTCAAACTTTAATGGAATTCCCTGTTTTATTTTTAGGGGCACTTCCACAAAATACACCTGCCTTATATAGTTTAATGAACTATGCCGATATTAAAGGAGGTACTTGGTATCCAGAATTTGGTATGTACAGTATTGTGCAAGCGATGTATGATACTGCTATTGCGCAAGGTGTTACATTTTATTTTGGAGAAGAGGCTTTACAAATTGAAATATTGAATGGGGTTGCAAAATCTTGCTTAACCAAATCAAGTGTAACTGGCGAACAAAAGCATTATGAGTTTGAGGTGGTCATTGGCGCTGGTGATTATCATCATATTGAAACAAAATTAATAAGTCCAAAATATCAGTCTTATACCAACAGTTATTGGGACTCGCGTACGATGGCTCCCAGTTCATTATTATATTATGTTGGTTTGAATAAAAAATTAAAGGGGGTAACGCATCACTCTTTATTTTTTGATACGGATTTTGCTATTCATGGTAAAGAAATTTATACAGAACCTAGTTGGCCAACAAAACCTTTGTTTTATGCCTCTGTACCTTCGGTAACAGATGCTAGCGTGGCTCCAGTAGGTAGTGAAAATTTATTTTTATTAATTCCAGTGGCTGCAGGCCTAGAAGGCGATACCGAGGAAGTTCGAGATAAATATTTTTATGAACTTATAGGTCGTTTAGAGCAAAGATGGGGTCAATCTATTTCGGATGCCATCGTTTATAAAAGGTCCTTTGCGGTATCTGATTTCAAGAGTGAATATCATTCTTTTAAGGGAAATGCCTATGGATTAGCGAATACACTACTACAAACAGCTATTTTAAAACCTTCTTGTAAAAGCAAAAAGGTAAAAAACTTATATTATACAGGGCAATTAACGGTGCCAGGGCCAGGGGTACCACCTAGTTTAATTAGTGGGGAAGTGGTAGCGGAGCTGATTGAAAAAAATTATATAAATTTGCAACCTAGAAATGTCTGATTTAAAACTATATAATGAAGTCACTGGTTTAAGCAGTAAAACAACTACGCTAATGTATAGCTCTAGTTTTTCTTCTGCTATTAAACTACTACATGCCGACTTACGTCAGCCTATATATGACATATATGGTTTTGTAAGATTCGCCGATGAAATTGTAGATACTTTTCACGACTTTGACAAAGCCACTTTACTAGCACAGTTTAAAAAAGATACTTACTTAGCCTTAGAACAAGGTATTAGCTTAAATCCCATTTTGCACCGTTTTCAATTAACCTTTTCAAAATATAAAATTGATCCTGCCTTATTAGAAGCATTTTTAGTAAGTATGGAAATGGATTTAAATAAGCAGCAATATGATTTAGCTACTTATCAAACCTATATTTATGGAAGCGCGGAAGTGGTAGGACTGATGTGTTTACATATTTTTTGCGAGGGCGATATGGCCCAATTTGAAAAATTGAAACCATCTGCTAAACATTTAGGGGCTGCTTTTCAGAAAGTAAATTTCTTACGCGATATTAAAGCCGATTTTGAAGGCCTAGATAGAATGTATTTTCCTAACTGCAATTTTTCAAAATTTACTCAAGCCGATAAAGAAATGATCGAAGCCGATATTCAGGCCGATTTTGAAGAAGCTTTAAAGGGTATTAAAATGCTACCATTGAAAGCTAGGTTTGGTGTATATGTGGCTTTTAAATATTATTATTCTTTGTTTAAAAAAATTAAGAAAACGCACCCGGAGGCTATTTTGAAAGAAAGAATAAGCATACCTACACCGGGAAAAATATTTATTGTGGCTAAGGCTACATTACGCAGTCAGTTGAATTTGTTGTAGTAAATTTGTTGTACAATTTAAAAAATTGATTTTATGGTTTTTATATTAGTGGCTTTACTTACTTTTTCCATTATGGAAGGGATTACTTGGTTAACCCACCGTTATGTAATGCATGGTTTTTTATGGTATTTGCATGAAGATCATCATCAGCCTACAGGGCATTTTTTTGAAAAGAACGATGCCTTCTTTTTAATATTTGCCATTCCAAGTATGGCCTGTATTTTCTATGGTAATTTCGTAGGTCCTTTGTGGGTGGCTGGTATAGGAACAGGTGTAGCCATGTATGGCTTCGCTTATTTTATTGTGCACGAAGTTATTATACACCAAAGAATTAAATGGTTTACTAAATCTAATAATAGATATATTAAAGCCATTCGCTGGGCACATAAAATGCATCATAAGCATTTGAACAAAGAAGAGAGTGAAAGTTATGGTATGTTAATCGTTGCTAAAAAATATTGGGATAAAGTACGTCGAGACGAAGCTATACAAAGCAATGAGTAATGCTATCAATACTAATACTGAAGTAGCAAGCTACGATTATATTATAGCAGGAGCCGGAGGGGCGGGTTTATCTTTATTGCATTATTTAATGCAGTGTTCAAGTTTAGTTACAAAGTCTATTTTAATTATTGATAAATCATTCAATAAAACCAATGACCGTACCTGGTGCTTTTGGAATAAAGATTTCAGTGCTTTTGAAAATTTAGTCAAAAATCGCTGGGACACTATTTCAATACATGCAGAAGGGTTTGATAAAGAGTTACCTACTACTCCCTTTTCTTATAAGATGATTCAGGGGATTGATTTTTATAATTCCATCTTAAGCAAAGCAAAATCAAAATCCAATATACATTTTCAGGAAGCTACCATAGTGGGTATTTCAGTGCTTGATTCATTAAATTCAAATAAGAGCGCTAAAGTAGAATGGGAGGGTGGGTCTGCAATTGGAGCCTATGTTTTTTCTAGCTTGCTACCTTTTCAAATGAATCAATTAAATACCGCAGCTGCTTATTCTAATTCATTGCAGTCGGGTACTTCTTCAAATAATAAAGCCCCTTTTTTATGGCAACATTTTAAAGGCAGGGTCGTGCAATTTGAGACACCTGTATTTAATAAAGCTATTGCGAAGCTGATGGATTTCAATGTGCCTCAGCAAGGGGCCACTGCCTTTATGTATCAATTGCCTTTAAATGAAAAGGAAGCCCTAGTCGAGTATACCATATTTTCTGAAAATGTTTTAGGTATTTCAGAATATGATAAAGTGTTGGATACTTATTTAGCGACAGCGTTTCCTGGTATTAATTATACAACCACACACGATGAAATAGGCGCTATTCCTATGACGCAAATTGAATTAGCTTCAACACAAGCGCCAATTTATACCATTGGTGCATTAGGTGCTGCCATTAAAGCTAGCACGGGTTATGCTTTTCAGTTTATACAAGAGCAATGTAAAAATATTGCCACACAGTTAGATAAAGGTTTACCTATTCAAACTAGGGTGCATAATACAAGGCACCAATTTTATGATGCAGTTTTATTGCACGTTTTATTTTACCGTAAAATGGAAGGTGCTGAAATATTTAAACGCATATTTACCAAGAACGATGCAGCTACGGTGTTTAAATTTTTATCTAATACTTCTAGCATATTAGAGGATATACAAATTATGCGCTCTCTTCCTACAAGCATATTTTTACCAGCAGCCATTAAGGTGCTGTTACGGCGGGCGTAAATAAATTTATTTTCCTTAAATTTGTTTTTTCAGCCTTGTAGTACAATGGATAGTACATGAGTTTCCGAAACTCCAAATCCAAGTTCGATCCTTGGCAAGGCTACAAATTCCTTTAACAGATTCTTGGGTCAATTATTTATTATCGAAATAAGGCAGTTCGTCGTTAGATACCGACTCTTTTTCTTGCCAATAAGCAAGTGATACAATATGTCCATCTGTCGTTTTTAACTGACGGCCAAAAATGGCATTGGTTGCGTTAAAACATAAATCGGTTACACCTACTGTAAATGTAGTGGGTGCAGGGGGAACTATTGGAGCCACTGGTGCTGCGGGTGCTGAAGCAGGAGCTTCACCTTCAACAGGAGCTGCTACTGGTGCAGCAGGCGCAGCTTTTGGAGCAGGGCTGTCAACCACCACCACTTCGTATTTATTAAATTCCAATAAAGTTTTTAAAAACTGTACACGCTCGGGGCTTGCATTTTTTTCTACAATGGCACATTTGCTTGTACCTAAGTCTTCAAATTCGTGGTTCTTATTAATAGCCATAATATTTTATTTAAATACCAATACTTAATGAGTAAATATAATCGTACACCAAACTTGCTAAACCCGTAATAATAATACCTGCCATACAGATATACATGGCCAATTTAGTAATACCCGGAACGTTTAATTTTTGAATAGGTGCTTCGTTCTCATCCATGAATATAGCCTTTACCACTTTTAAATAGTAGTAAAAGGAAACCACCATATTTAATGCGGCAAAAATGATAAGGCCGTAATTGTCTTTAGCGGCACCTGCCATCATTAAAAATAGCTTACCAAAAAAACCAGCAGTGGGTGGAACCCCTGCTAATGAAAATAAGGCAATGGTTAATACCCAAGATAAAAATGGGTTGGTTTTATAAAAGCCTTTAAAGTCTGAAATATTTTCTTTACCAGCTAAAGCGCTTACTAGCGATACTACACCAAAGGCAGCTAGGTTAGAAAATACATAAATTAATACAAAGTAGACCAGTGAGGCAGATCCTGCTTGAGAACTACCTGAAATACCAATTAATATAAAACCTACTTGCGCAATAGAAGAAAAAGCAAGGAAGCGTTTAAAGTTATCTTGTCTTAAGGCAAATAAATTTCCAATTAAAATAGTAGCAATAGATAATACCACTAGTACACTATACCAAACACTTGCAATAGGGGTAAATACTTTATATAAAATAGAGGTGAAAGTGAATAGCACAGCCGCTTTAGAGACTACCGATAAAAATGCAGTAACTGCTACCGGAGAACCTTGGTATACATCGGCTGTCCATAGGTGAAAAGGAACTGCCGATATTTTAAAGGCAAAACCAGACACAACTAATATAAAAGCAAATATTTGCATGGGGTTATTGCTAATATATGCGGTTAATACATCAAAACTAAGAGTACCTGTTGTACCATATAAAAAAGAAATACCCATTAATAAGATGCCTGAAGAAAAAGCAGAAGATAAAATTAATTTCATAGCAGCCTCTGAAGATTTTCTTTTAGCTAAATCGAAATTAGCTGCAGCAGCTAGTGGTATGGTAGACATTTCCAGTCCTAAATAAAACATTAATAAGTTACCGCTAGAAATCATAAAGAACATTCCCAATAATGAAGTAAATAGCAATAAGTAAAATTCAGCTAACTGCTTATGGTTTTTTAACCAAGCGTAAGACTGCATGGATATAAGAAGCATTGCTAGGTTTAGAATATTTTTTTCAAGTACAATGAATGCATTGGTGGTGAACATGCCATTGAAAATACCGCCTTCACTCATGCCAAATATACCAGCAGCCAAGTTCACAACTAATAAAATATTAATTAGGTTTAAAATACTTTCGTTACTTCTCTCTTTACCAATTTTAATAAATAGTAAAATAAAAATAAGCAAGCTTAATAAAAGTTCCTGTCTTAGTAATATAAAAATGCTAGATGACATTAGGCTAAATTATTTAAGGGTAATGGCTTTATCAATGTTAATCATTAAAAAATCGGTGGAAGGCATAATTAATTGATTGATTAAAAATGGCGCTAACCCGATAATTAAAATTCCTATAATTAATAAACCTGCTGCTAACTTTTCATTCCAATTGGCATCGTTTAATAAGGCATGCTCATTGGAAATAGGGCCCATAATGGTTTTGCCTGTCGCACGTAATATATATACAGCAGTCACTACAATGGAGGCTGCAGATATTACTGTAGCAGCACGATATACACCATCTGGGTTTTGCCAAGAACCCATAAATACAGTCATCTCGGCTACAAATCCGCTGAATCCTGGAAGTCCTAAAGAACATAAACCTGCAATTACAAATACAGTAGATATAAAAGGCATTACTTTTAATAAACCCCCTAACTGTGCCACCATTCTTGTATGTGTTCTAGAATAAATCATTCCAATAGCTGCGAAAAATAGGGCAGTCATTAAACCATGAGATACCATTTGTATAACGGCACCATTAATAGAAGTTTTATTCAACATGCCAATGCCAAGTATTACAAATCCGCAGTGACTAATAGAAGAGTAAGCATTGATGTATTTTAAATCTGTTTGCATCATGGTGGCGAATGCACCATAAATAATGGCAATGGTAGCAAGTAAAATAATTACCCATGAATAACTATGCGCTGCATCGGGCATTAAAGCCGCCATGCGTAAACAACCGTAGCCGCCTAATTTCATGGAGATACCTGCTAAAAACATAGAAGCTGCAGTAGGCGCCGAAGCGTGACCATCGGGTACCCAAGTATGAAAAGGAAATAAAGCAGCAAATATACCAAAGCCTAAAAATAGAAAAGGGAAGAAGAATTTTTGAACACCTAATGAAATGCCCATCTTGCCTATTTCCACCATATCAAAAGTATGGGTGTTGTAATAAATACCCATTAAGCCAACAAATACTAAGGCAGAACCTGCCATTAACATGAGTGCTAGTTTCATAGCACTATTTTCTTTTCTCCCACTACCCCAAATACCTATTAATAAGAACTTAGGAATAACGGCTACTTCTAAAAAGAAAAATAAAGTAAATAAGTCTAAAGAGATAAAGAAACCATAAGCACCCATACTTAATAATACGAGTAAGAAAAAGTATTCCTTACTTAGTTTTTCCATCGTCCAAGAAACCAGTATGCCCGCAACTACAATGAGTGAGGTTAATAAAATCATGGCTAGTGCAATGCCATCAATACCTATATGATAATTAATATTCAATGCTTTAAACCAAACGGTATTGGTTTCAAATAAATACGTAGCGGTATTGCCTGCAGCTCTTTGATCCATATACAATTTCAACAACCAAGCAGCTGCACCTAATTGTGCTAAAGAGCCCGCTAGTCCAATAATTCTTATTTGCGCTAATTGCTTACTCAATAAAATGAGTAGGGCAGTTAGCAAGGGAAGTATGATTAATAAAGATAAATTCATATAAATATTTTATTTCCAGATATAAATAAATAATACCGATAAGGCCAATACACCACCAAAGAAGTACAAGGCATAGTTTTGAACCTTACCCGATTGTAAGCCTTTAATAGCTGTTGAAATTTTTGCAGTGGTACTAGCTATCAATAAGATAAAACCATCTACGATATTTCTATCTGCCCAAGCAATAGGTTGTCCTATAAGTGGAAAGACTATTTTTTTAGTAATAAACAAATACAATTCATCTACATAAAACTTTTTATAAGCCGCTCTGTAAAAGCCACCAAACACAGCTACTGCTTTATCTGACTTTGTATTTTCTTTTTTATAAAAACTTGCAGACAGTAAAATAGCAATAATGGATAGCGTCACTGGTGCAATAGAGAAGATTAAATCAATATGTGTTTCTAAGGCAGCACCATCGGAGGTGATAAATTGAGAGAAAGGAATAAAGCCTACACCCACTGCACATGCAGCTAAAATAATTAAGGGTAGTTTCATTGTCCAAGTTCCTTCTCCATGGTCGTGTGCGTCATCGTGACCAGCACTGTGCGCTTTTGCAGCAGCATCCTTGCTCCAGAAAATATTAAAGTACAAACGGAACATATAAAAACTTGTAAGCGCTGCGGTAAATAGTGCTACCCCAAAAATTAATTTATTCTCGTGGAAGGCCGCTGTTAAAATTTCTTCCTTACTAAAGAACCCTGCAAAAGGAGGAATACCTGCAATAGCCAAACAAGCAATTAAAAAAGCAATATGGGTAATGGGCATTAATTTTCTTAATCCGCCCATGTCTTTCATTTCATTGCTATGCACCATATGTATTACCGAACCTGCGCCTAAGAATAATAAACTCTTAAAGAAGGCATGTGTAAATAAATGAAACATGGAAGCCATAAAGCCTAATCCGCTTTCACCACCATTTTTTGAAATACCTAAGGCAAACATCATGTAACCAATTTGCGACATGGTAGAATAAGCAAGTACTCTTTTAATATCGGTTTGTGTGCAAGCAATAATGGCCGCAAGTAAGGCTGAAAAAGCACCTACATAAGTTACAATGGTTAAAGCTGCTTCGTCCATGGAGAAGATGGGAAATAATCTTGCTACTAAATACACACCTGCAACTACCATGGTTGCAGCGTGAATTAAGGCAGAGACTGGCGTTGGGCCTTCCATGGCATCGGGTAACCAAATATGCAAAGGAAACATGGCCGACTTTCCTGCACCACCCATAAATATTAGAGTAAGTCCCCAGGTAAGCATACTTGCCCCTAAAAAGCTAGCACTGGTAATGCTTAAAAATTCAGGAGACTGAACTGATGTTAATTTTTGGATCAATAAACCAATATCTAAAGTACCTCCATAAAAACCCATAATCATAATGCCTATTAAAAATCCTAAATCGGCAAAACGCGTTACTATGAATGCTTTTTTAGAAGCGGCCACTGCAGAGGGTTTGTTAAAGTAGTAACCAATTAATAAAAAACTAGATGCTCCCACTAATTCCCAGAACATATATACTTGGAAAATATTAACTGATAATATTAAACCCAACATAGAGAAGGTAAATAAAGACAAGAAGGCATAATAAGTAGCAAAGCGCTCTTCGCCCTTCATATAACCTAAACTAAATACATGTACCATTAAAGAAACAGAAGTTACTACAATAAGCATCATCACAGAAATGGGGTCTACAATTATACCCATATCAATGGAGACATTAGGACTAAACTGCAACCAGGTATATTTTAAAGCAATTATTTTTTGGTA
>SHWX01000020.1 GCA_009693615.1 Chitinophagaceae bacterium
TCCAAGGATCAAAATAAACTACATGACTTTTTAAGATTCAAGCAACAGAACGCTGCCATGGATAAAGATGAGGCGCCAGTGTATTTAGCACAAAGTGAATGGTTCTTGAATACAGAAATTACCAATAACCCCGATATTACATTTCATTTTACCAACGAGGTCAATAAATAATCGCGCTAATTATTTAATAAAAAAGTATGAAGTCTAAAACACTCAAACAAAATAAAGTAAACATTATCACATTAGGTTGTAGTAAGAACTTAGTGGACAGTGAAATGCTGAGCGGGCAATTACTTGCCAATGAAATTGATGTGGTGCATGAGAACAAAAAATTAGATCACAATATAGTAGTGGTGAATACCTGTGGATTTATTGATAAAGCCAAGGAAGAAAGTGTAAATACTATACTTGACCAAGTGGCTTTAAAGAAAAAAGGAAAATTAGACAAGGTATATGTGACAGGCTGTTTAAGTGAAAGATACAGAAACGACCTAGCCTTAGAAATTCCTGAAGTAGACGCCTGGTTTGGAACCATGGAGCTTCCTTTAATGTTGAATCAATTAAATGCTAATTATAAAGCGGAGCTTTTAGGAGAGCGTTTATTAAGCACGCCTTCACATTATGCTTATTTAAAAATTAGTGAGGGTTGTAATAGAACCTGCTCTTTCTGCGCCATTCCACTTATGAGAGGCCAGCATGTAAGTAAAACCATGGAGCAATTAGTGGCTGAAACAGAAGGCCTAGTTAAAAAAGGAGTGAAGGAAGTAATGTTAATTGCACAAGAATTAACTTATTATGGTTTAGATATTTATAAAAAAAGAGCACTTCCCGATTTATTAAATGCACTAGCCGATGTAAAAGGCTTGGAGTGGATACGATTACATTATGCATACCCAAGTAAGTTTCCACTAGAAGTATTGGATGTAATGAGAGAGCGTGACAATATTTGTAAATACATAGATATTCCTTTACAACATGCAAGTAATAATATGCTAGCTGCTATGAAGCGTAATATTACTAGAGAAGAGATGGGGGAACTCATTCAAGAAATTCGTAAGCGCGTTCCAGGTATTGCTATTCGTACTACCTTAATTGCTGGATTTCCTGGAGAAACATTAGATGATATAGAGGAGTTAAAAGGCTTTTTAATAGAACACCAGTTTGATAGAGTGGGCATATTCACTTATAGCCATGAAGAAAATACTTCTGCGCATGATTTAGTGGACGATGTGCCTGCAGCAGAAAAGCAAAGACGTGCAGAGGAAATTATGGAAGTACAACAAGAAATTAGTTTAGCTAGAAACCAAGCCAAAGAAGGTTTGGTTTTAAAAGTGCTAGTAGATAAAAAAGAGGCAGGCAGGTATTTAGGCCGCACCGAATTTGATAGTGTAGAAGTAGACAATGAAGTGGTTATTAATACCACCAAGCGTTTGAAGCCAGGCGATTTTGTGATGGTTAAAATTACCAAGGCCTATGATTACGACTTAGAGGGGGAATTAATTGATTAAATGATTAATTTATTTATTTGAATAGCAAACTAATACTATTTACAGACATTAATTCGCTTTTACTTTTGATGCATATATAGATAATATTTCTTAAATTGAATACGCATTCATCACTAAAAATTATTTTATGGCCATAAATTGGAAAGGGGTATTCCCCGCAGTAACCACCAAGTTTACTAATGACGATACATTAGATTTAGCTTTATTCACAAAGAATATCAATGCTCAAATTGCAGCAGGGGTGAATGGTATTATTTTAGGAGGTACTTTGGGTGAGTCGAGTGTGCTTACTAACGCAGAAAAAGAAATCTTAGTTAAAGAAACAGTTAAAATAGTTAACGGAAAAATTCCGGTGGTTATTAATATAGCTGAGGGTAGTACTTCAGTAGCCATTCAATGTGCGAAGGATGCAGAGAACTGGGGAGCGAAGGGTTTAATGTTACTTCCTCCTATGCGTTATAAATCGGATCACCGTGAAACAGTGCAGTATTTTAAAGATATCGCAGCTAGTACAAAGCTTCCTATTATGATTTACAATAACCCTGTCGATTATAAAATAGAAGTTACCATTGATATGTTTTCTGAATTAGCGACTGTTCCCAATATACAAGCAGTGAAGGAATCTACACGCGATGTTACCAATGTCACTAGAATGCGTAATAAGTTCGGAGACAGATTTAGCATTTTATGTGGTGTGGATACACTTGCATTAGAAGAAATATTAGTAGGAGCCGATGGTTGGGTAGCAGGGCTAGTATGCGCCTTTCCTGCAGAGACAGTAGCCGTATATAAATTAGCGAAAGCGGGTAAGATTGCAGAAGCTACAGAAATATACAGATGGTTTATGCCTTTATTAGAATTAGATATACATCCTAAACTAGTTCAATACATCAAGTTTGCAGAAGCCAAAGCAGGTATAGGTTCTGAAACAGTGAGAAAGCCAAGATTAATTTTAGAGGGAGAAGAAAGAAAAAGAATTGAATCCATTATTGATACAGGTTTAAAAAACAGACCTATACTTCCTGTATTTCATAGTTTATAAATTTATACAAATAACCTAATGAGTAATATTGCTGAAATAACAAAAAAGGCAGCACTTGCATTTGAGCAGTATGCTTTTACAACGCCTTTACAAAGAGCTCATTTTTTAGAAACCATTGCTACAAATATTGAAGCATTGGGTGATAGCTTATTGGAGCAAGCCAATAAAGAAACTAATTTACCCCTGCCTCGTTTAACAGGTGAAAGAGGAAGAACTTGTTTTCAATTACGCATGTTTGCAACTATGTTAAAAGAAGGCAACTATGTTGAAGCAAGTATTGATACTGCTATTCCTACTAAAACGCCTCCTAAGCCAGACATTCGTAAAATGATGCATCCCATTGGCCCCGTAGTAGTTTTTGGTGCTAGTAATTTTCCTTTTGCTTATTCCACTGCAGGTGGTGATACGGCTAGTGCACTAGCGGTGGGTTGTTCTGTTATTGTAAAAGCACATCCTGCACATTTAGCTACATCAAATATGGTGGCAGAAGCCATTGTGCAAGCAGCAAAAGCAACTCAAATGCCAGAAAATGTTTTTCAGCATGTAACCGAAACTAGTTTTGAATCAGGAAAAGAATTAGTGCAAGATGATAATATATATGCTGTAGGTTTTACGGGATCAAGAACAGGAGGCCGCGCTTTATTAGATTATGCAAGCAGTAGAAAAAACCCAATTCCTGTTTTTGCAGAAATGGGTTCTGTGAACCCGGTACTATTATTGCAAGATGCACTAGAAAAAAACGCAGAAACAATTGCAAAAAATTATGCAGGCTCTATCACTTTAGGTATGGGACAGTTTTGTACCAACCCAGGTATATTAGTAGGTATTAAATCTGATGCTTTAAACACTTTTGCAAACACCTTAGCTACTGAAATGAACGCCATTGCACCTTCTGCTATGTTGCATGCAGGTATAGAATCAGCCTATTTAAAAAATAGTACACATGCACTAGCGCAAAAAGGAATTACGAGTTTAACAAAAAATACACCTAGCTCTAATAATGGGTTTCCGGTTTTAACTACCGTGGATGCCGATACTTTTTTAAGCAATCCCGATTTAGCAGAAGAAGTATTTGGTCCTTATTCCATACTAGTGCAATGTAATTCGATGGAGGAGTTAAAAGAAGTTTGGAAAAGTATAAAGGGACAAATTTCTACAACAATTATGGGTACCGATTTAGACTTTTCTAATGCCCCAGAGCTTTTAAACATGTCTTTACAAATTGCAGGCCGTGTATTATTAAACGGAGTACCTACCGGTGTGGAAGTTTGTGATAGTATGGTGCATGGAGGTCCTTATCCTGCAAGTACCGATAGTAGATTTACAGCAGTAGGCGTAAACGCCGCTAAAAGATGGTTAAGACCTATCTCTTTTCAAAACTGGTCGAATCATTTACTGCCATTAGCTTTACAGAATAATAATTCATTAGGTATTTGGAGAAATATCAATGGAGGACTTACTAAGGATGAAGTTGTCAGTTAATCTTGAATAAATAATTTAGCGCTTGTACTTGCCTGCTTCAATGTTCCAGCTTTTTCAATAGTAGAAAAATAATAAACGGCTACTGTGCTTGCTATAAAATAAACAATCGCAGCAGGTCCGATGGAAGTAGACAATTGATTGGATCCAAACCAATCTCCAGTAGTGGCTATCCAGTAAATACAAAGTATATTCTTTATAGCTTCTAATATCCAAGCATTTTTATTTCTATCCATCAATTCAGTGAGTGCGTATACTTGTACAAATATAAAAGCACCATAAATAAATATATTGTTAGGGCCAATGCTGGCTATGTTCCCATATAAATAACTTATTAATAAAAGCATGCAAAATAGTTGTATCCATAAATACAATTTCATAACAGGGGAGGCTGGGGTATTGTACTTTTCGAAATGGAACACATCCTTTATTTTATCTACTGGATAATTATCAATTACATCTGCAGGGCGCCAGCCTAATGGCTTAAACCAAATGGTAAATTTATCTTGCCAGTTTTTTGTACGCCATGCATCTTGAATTAATAACCACATATGCATGAAATTAATTTTAATCGGGTTCCAGGTTTGAACAGGTCGGGTAATACCATATACAGCAGGTATATTATCTTGCTCTTGCACAAAAGTTCCAAATAATTTATCCCAAATAATAAATATCTGACCATAGTTTTTATCTAAGTATTCTGGGTTAATAGCATGGTGCACTCTATGGTGAGCAGGCGTTACAATTATATATTCCAACCAACCCATAGTTTTAATATGTCTTGTATGGTACCAGAATTGAGCAAACAAATGTAGTGGAGCCACCACTGCAATTACATTCGCAGGTACGCCAAATAAGGCAGCGGGTATTAATAAAAAGGCATAAATTCTGAAAATTACTGAAATGCTTTGTCTTAAAGCACAGGCTAAATTGTATTCCTCACTACTATGATGTACTATATGGTTGTTCCAGAAAAAATTATAGCTATGTGCCAAACGGTGCACCCAGTAGCCTGCAAAATCCAACGATACAAAGGCAATCAAATACAACCAAATGCTATTTTGCACATGCATAATGGCCAAATGATCTACAAACCAACCATAACTTAAAATGGCAATACTTATACCCAATACATCCTTGGTAGAATTAGTTACCCCTGAGCTTAAGCTAGAGATCATGTCTAGGGTATTGACTGTTTCAAAACCTTTTTTCCATCCATACCATTTTTCAAATAAAACCAATAATAAGAAGGCAGGCATGGCAATCAATAAAATTTTACCGTAAGTTTCCATATTCAATAAATTAGGTCTAACAATTAAGTTTTGCGTTACAAATGTATTAATTTTATCTCATGGCCGCAACAAAACTTATAAGTGTAGAAAATTTCGGATCCTACGAATTAGGAGGGTCTGTTTTTCAATGTATTGATGCGCATACCTGCGGTAATCCGGTGAGGGTGGTGGTCAATGGTGGCCCTGCATTAGAGGGAAATACCATGAGTGAGAAACGTCAGCATTTTTTAAAAGAATTTGATTGGATTAGAAAGGGATTAATGTTCGAGCCCCGTGGTCATGATATGATGAGTGGAAGTATTTTATATCCCCCTCATGACCCTGAAAATGATATAGCGGTTTTATTTATTGAGACCAGTGGTTGTTTACCAATGTGCGGACATGGTACTATTGGAACTATAACAGTAGCTATTGAAGCGGGTTTAATTCAACCAAAAATTCCTGGCAAAATTCGCATGGAAGCCCCTGCAGGACTCGTGCAAATAGAATATACCATGAAGGGTAAAAAAGTAAGTTCGGTGAAATTGACGAATGTGGCTTCTTTTATGGCTGCTGAAAATATTCAAGTAGAATGCCCCGATTTAGGTATGCTAACTATAGATGTATGTTATGGTGGAAATTATTATGCCATTGTGGAAGTACAAGAAAATTTTAAAGGCATTGAAAATTATACCGCCGGACAATTAATTGCATGGAGTGGTGTTTTAAGAAAGCGCATAAATGAATCGAATAAGTTTGTTCATCCCTTAGACCCTACCATTAATGGTTGCTCCCATATATTATGGACAGGAAAAGTATTGGATGAAAAGAATACGGCGCGCAATGCAGTTTTTTACGGCGACAAAGCTATTGATAGGTCGCCTTGTGGAACAGGTACTTCTGCAAGACTGGCGCATTGGCATGCAAAGGGTAAACTTAAACAAGGGGTTCCTTTTCTACATGAAAGTATTATAGGCTCTGTGTTTAAAGGTAAGGTAGAATCAACCACGACAATAGGTGATACACAAGCCATTATTCCCTCTATTGAAGGCTGGGCTAAGATATACGGTTTTAACACTATATCAATAGATAAGCAGGACGACCCTTATGCAGCTGGTTTTCAAGTGGTTTAATCTCAGTAATTCTAAAAATCCATCCCTTTTTACTGTGTTATGAACGCAATTTTCACGAAATTTGTGCTTTAATTTATTCTATGGAAGTAGTTGTCATTGGAGGAGGCATTATAGGACTAAGCAGCGCTTATTTTTTACAAGAAGCGGGTCATCAAGTGACCATTATTGATCAATCCGATATGACCAATAATTGTTCCTATGGTAATTGTGGTTATATATGTCCTAGTCACTTTGTTCCTTTGGCAACACCTGGTATTGTTAAACAGGGTTTAAAGTGGATGTTGAATTCAGAAAGTCCTTTTTATATAAAACCAAGACTAAGTTTAAGTTTAATCAAATGGGGATTACAGTTTATGAAAGAAGCGACTTCTGAAAAAGTAGAGCGCGCCGCCATTCCTTTAAGAGATTATGCTTTGTTTTCTAAAAAATTATACGCCGATTGGGATTCTTTGCCTCAATTTGAATTTGCCTATGAGCACAAAGGCTTATTGGAAATATTTCAAACTGAAAAAGCAGGCGAACATGCAAAGCATTTAGTACATCAAGCACATGGCTTAGGTTTAACAGATACCAAACTTTTAAATCAGCAGGAATTATTTGCGATGGAACCTAGTCACCAAATAAATGCCATTGGGGCCATTCATTTTGGTTGCGATGGACATTTGTATCCCAATAAATTAATGCAACAACTCATTGCCGATTTAAAAAATAAAGGAGTGGTTATTAAAATCAATGAAGCAGTGGTAGATTTTGAAAAAACAGCAGGAAAAATAAATGCGGTTATTACCCCTCATAATAAATACAAGGCCGATGCAGTGGTTTTGGCTACTGGTTCTTGGTCTAGAGAGATGGCAAAAAAATTAGACATGGATTTATTGCTCATGCCAGGTCGCGGCTATTCCATTACCATCGAGAATACGCCTTACCAAACTATTTATCCATCGGTGTTGGTGGAAGGCAGAGTGGCGCTTACACCTATGGAAGGAAATAAGATGCGTTTTGGAGGCACCATGGAAATTACCAGCACCAACGAGCCGCCCAATTTAAAAAGGGTGGCAGGTATACTAAAAGCAGTGAAAAGCTATTACCCTTCCTTTGAGATCCCCGTTCCTAGCATAGATAAAGTCTGGTATGGTTATAGACCTTGTTCTGCCGATGGATTGCCTTATCTTGGTAGAACTAAAAAATGGAACAATTTAGTCATGGCTACTGGGCACGCAATGGTGGGTTTAAGTTTAGGTGCAGGTACGGGAAAATTAGTTTCAGAAATTATAGATGAAAAACCAACTAGCATTGATATTAGTTTTTACAATCCAGATAGATTTAGCCACTAATGAAATTTAACGCTACTCAAATATCTTATCGTTCCACTGGATTATTCAGTGTCTTAATCAATGATTATATTGAAACCAAGGGAACGGCGCAAAGTTTTGTAAACTATGCTGCTAGTAAGGAAGGATATAAGAAAGCCATTGAGCAAAGAGCTTCTTTTCCTTCGAATAGAAAAGTTTTAGTGGAGGTTTTGCAAAATCAATATGTTCAATTAGCTAAAGAGGTTAATGATGCTAGTGTTCTAAATAGTAACAATAATAATGCAATAAATAAAGAGGCATTCAAATTGGTTAACGATAATGTGAATTTATTATTAAAAGAAAATACATTCACAGTTACTACTGCACATCAGCCGAATGTTTTTACGGGGCCACTTTACTTTTTTTATAAAATTTTACATGCCATACAATTGGCTGCTGAATTAAAAAAGCAATTCCCTAAAAATAATTTTGTACCTGTTTATTATATGGGTTCTGAGGACGCCGACTTGCAAGAAGTAGGCTCCTATAATTTAGCAGGCGAGGCCTACCAGTGGAATACGAAGCAGAAAGGTGCAATAGGAAGAATGAAGGTAGATGACGAGCTTATTAAATTATTACAAAACTTGGAAGGGTATTGGTCGGTTCAGCCCGCAGGTAAGGAGGCTTTAGATGTTTTAATACAGGCTTATCAAAAGGGCAAAACTATATCAGAAGCCACATTGGCATTAGTGCATGCGTATTTTGGAAAATACGGGCTTGTAGTGCTTCAGCCTGATGATGCTAAATTAAAGTCGCTTTTCATTAATGTAATGGAAAAGGAATTAAGAACAGGTTTTTCTCAAATAGCTATTGAGGCCACTAAAGAAAAGCTATCGAGCACTTATCATGTGCAGTCCGACGGGCGTGATTTAAACTTATTTTATTTAAAAGATAATACGCGCGCAAGAATAGAAAAGCAAGGAGATAACTATATAGTAATAGATACCGATATTCATTTTACAGAAGAAGAAATTGTTAAAGAATTACATGCGCATCCTGATAGGTTTAGCCCGAACGTAATTTTAAGAGGATTGTATCAGGAAACAATACTTCCTGGTGTGGCCTTTATTGGTGGTGGCGGAGAGCTTGCTTACTGGATGGAACTTAAAAATGTATTTACTGAAGTAAAAGTGCATTATCCTATTTTACAATTACGTAATTCATTTATGTTTATGAATGAAAAGCAAACAGCGCATTGGAATAGTTTGGGCTTTGCACTGGAAGATTTATTTAAACCCCTTTTGGAATTAGAATTGGAATTCATCAAGAATCAAACGAAAGAAAATTTAGCATTAACCAATCATATCGTATCGCTCAATGATTTATATGTATCTATTCAGCAAGATGTTATAAAAATTGATACTTCTTTAGGTGACCATGCTAAAAATTTATCGATACAGGCGCAAAAGAAATTAGCCTTATTAGAAAAGAAAATGATTCGCGCTGAAAAAAGAAAACAACAAACTTCTATTGACCGTATACAATCTATTAAGGGCTCTTTATTCCCTAAAAATAGTGTACAAGAAAGAGTAGAAAACTTTTCAGAGTGGGTAGGCGCCTATGGATGGGATTGGGTGGAAGCTGTTTTAGAAAATTCAACTACGTTGAACCCTAGCTTTACAATAATTACTATTAACAAGGATTAGTTGCTATTTCTTATCAAACTCGTTATTCCAGGTATCTTTCAAATTCTCCACCTTGGTCATCACTTCCGATTCCATATTTAATTTATAGTCATCCATCGCTTGGCCAATTTGTGCATTGGTAGATCCTATAATTTGTGCAGCTAATAAGCCTGCATTTTTAGCACCATTTAAAGCAACAGTTGCAACAGGAACACCTCCTGGCATTTGTAAAATAGATAATATACTGTCCCAACCTTCTGCTGAATTGGTAGATTTTATAGGCACTCCAATAACTGGTAAGCTAGTTAAGGCGGCTACCATGCCTGGCAAATGCGCTGCGCCACCCGCACCTGCAATAATTACTTGTAAGCCTCTTTTACGTGCTGTTTTTGCATATTCCACCATACGATCGGGAGTGCGATGTGCAGAAACTACGGTTAATTCAAAAGGAATATTGAAAGTTTTTAAAGTATCAGCAGCTGCCTGCATGATAGGTAAATCACTATCGCTTCCCATTATTATACCAACTTGTGCAGGTGTAGACATAATTTTAATTTGATGCAAGTTAAGTTAATTTTTTATAAAATATCCAGCCACGGCTCCCATCACAGGGCTGGCCTTTGTCTCTATTATTTTTACTTTGAAGCATTTAGCAGTGGTAGTAGGGAATTGAATAATTTTCTTTCTTCCAATGGTAGTACTTGCTGCAATTTTTTTCATATCGGCCTCTTTATCTCCTGCATATATTTCAAAGCGAATAACTCTTTGTCCAAATTTAATTTGCTCTTGCAGTTGAATGCTATTAATGGTAACTGCTGCAGTTAAACAAATATCTATTTCATTTTTATTGTTCTTCGTAATAGCGCTTTTAAATAAGTTGGTTTTAAAGGCGGCCTCTCTAACTTTTTTAAAATCCATTAAAGCGGCAGAGTCTTGTGGAGCAATTAAACCTTTTCTATTAGGAGGCACATTTAATAATAAATTACCGCCATGGCCTACTGAGTTTAAATATAAATTAAATAAAGTCTTACCCGATTTTACTGTCGAATCTTCTTCTTCATGATAAAACCATCCTTTACGCATTGAAACATCTGCTTCAGCGCCAATCCAATTTTTTCCATTAAAATTCCCTCTATTCAAAGTATCGTTAGCAGGAGCGCTTTCACCTCTTTTAAATCCGGCTGTATCTAATAAGTTCCAATTGGTTTCATTAATCAATCCATTTTCATTACCTACCCAACGAATATGCGGTCCAATATCACTGAATATTAGAATATTGGGTTGGTAAGACATTGCAGAATCTTTGAACCTTGTAAAATCATAGACTTGCTTTTTACCATTAGGACCTTCTCCATTCGCGCCATCCCACCATAGTTCAGTTAAATTGCCATAACCCGTTAAAAGTTCCTTCATGGTTTGAATATAGATATCGTTGTATGCTTCAGTGCCATATTGCGGGTGGTTTCTATCCCATGGAGAAATATAAACGCCCATTTCAATACCCGCTTTCTTACAAGCTTCTGACAACATTTTAATGACATCACCTTTTCCATCCATCCACTTGCTTTCTCTTACTGTGTGCTTACTAAATTTACTTGGCCATAAACTAAATCCATCGTGGTGTTTAGCGGTAATAATAATGCCTTTGGCGCCTGATGCTTTGGCAATGCTTGCCCACTGGTTACAATCTATTGCTGTTGGATTAAACACATTGGGGTCTTCACTTCCTTTTCCCCATTCTAAATTGGTAAATGTATTGGGGCCAAAATGCATAAATAAATAAAATTCTTTTTCATGCCATGCTAATTGTTGCTTAGTAGGAGTGGGTCCAAATTTTTCTTGAGCCACTAGATTTGTTGCATTGGTCATTAAGAAAATGCTTACTCCGATAAATACAATCTTAAAGTATTTCATGAAAGGAATTTTTATTGTTGATCAAGCGCTCTTTTATATAATTGAATCGTATTTTCTAAACCTAAATAAAGGGCATCGCTCATTAAGGCATGCCCAATACTTACTTCATCAATACTTGGAATAGATTGAATTAAATAAGGTAAATTAAATCTATCTAAATCGTGGCCTGCGTTAATACCTAGTCCTAATTTTTTACCAAGAGCTGCAGCACTCATATAAGGGGTAATGGCTTTTTCTTTATTTCCAGCAGCAAACTGCTTTGCATACATTTCAGTATATAATTCTATACGGTCCGTTCCAGTACTGGCAGCGGCTTCAATCATTTTTTCTATAGGGTCTACAAAAATAGAAACACGAATACCTGCTTTTTTAAATACCCCAATGATTTCTTTTAAATAAGATTGTTCTGTAATGGTATCCCAACCATGGTCGCTGGTTAATTGTCCTAAGATATCTGGAACCAAGGTAACCTGATGCGGTTTGTTGGCTAAAACCAATTCCACAAATTTGCTTTCTTTGGGATTACCTTCTATGTTAAACTCTGTGGTCACAATTTTGCTTAAATCATAAACATCTTGGTAGCGAATATGCCTTTCATCGGGTCTTGGATGCACTGTAATACCCTCGGCCCCAAAACGCTCACAATCCCTTGCCACCTGCACTAAATTAGGATTATCCCCGCCACGGCTATTTCTTAAAGTGGCTATCTTATTTATGTTCACACTTAAACGAGTCATAGGCGAATTTAAGTTATTTTTGCATCTCAAATATAAGAAATGGCTTATTCTAGTTTGGAGGCTTGTTTATTGGATTTAGAACGCACAGGGCAGCTTTTGCGTATCAAAGAAGAGGTAGACCCATACTTAGAAATGGCTGCCATTCATTTGCGCATTTATGAACAAAAAGGCCCAGCCATTTTATTTGAAAAAGTAAAGGGTTCCAAGTTTCGAGCAGCTTCCAATATTTTTGGCACACTAGAAAGAAGTGAATTTATTTTTAGAGATACACTTCCTTCCGTAAAGCAATTAATTGATATAAAAATTAATCCACTTGCAGCTATTCAAAATCCAATAAAATCTTTGGCTGCTTTACCGGCTGCTATTAATGCACTTCCCAATAAAAATCCAATTTCAAAACCTGTTTTATTTGAAGAGATAAATATTAGCGATTTACCACTAATACATCATTGGCCCATGGATGGTGGTGCCTTTGTAACGCTTCCGCAAGTGTATACAGAAGATGCAGATAAACCCGGCATTGGCAGTTCTAATTTAGGTATGTACCGTATTCAATTAAATGGAAACGATTATATATTGAATAAAGAAATTGGTTTGCATTATCAATTACATAGAGGTATTGGGGTGCATCAAACAAAAGCTAATAATCAAGGACTTCCTTTAAAAGTAAGTTGTTTTGTGGGCGGGCCTCCTGCACATAGTGTTGCAGCTGTAATGCCATTACCAGAAGGCATGAGCGAAATGAATTTTGCAGGGGTACTTGCTGGTAAAAGATTTGGTTATACTTATATAGATGGTTTTTGCGTAAGCACCGACGCCGATTTTGTAATTACCGGAGAAGTATTTCCTGGAGAGAATAAACCAGAAGGCCCTTTCGGGGATCATTTAGGCTATTATAGTTTGCAACATCCTTTTCCTGTAATGAAAGTGCATAAAGTATATGCAAGAAAAAATGCAATTTGGGCTTTCACTGTGGTAGGAAGGCCTCCGCAAGAGGATACAAGTTTCGGACAACTTATTCATCATATTACGGGCTCGGCTGTTTCTAATGAAATACCAGGATTAAAAGAAGTACATGCAGTAGATGCAGCAGGAGTGCACCCCTTATTATTAGCCATAGGCAGTGAAAGGTATACGCCTTTTTTAGAAAATAAAAAACCTGCAGAAATTTTAACCATTGCCAATCATATTTTAGGAACAGGGCAATTAAGTTTAGCGAAATTTATTTGGATTACGGCGGAAGCAAAAAAATCGAAAGAAAAGAGTGAAATAGATGTAAATAATATACCAGAGTTTTTAGCGTACATGTTATCTAGAATGGACTTTTCAAATGACTTGCATTTTTATACCAACACCACCATGGATACCTTGGATTATTCTGGGGATGGATTAAATACAGGTTCTAAATTAGTCTTGGCTGCTTATGGCGATGTCAGAAGAAAGCTAGCCACAGCCATTCCAGAAACTATTAAAGCATTAAATGCCAACGCAAGTTTAATTATGCCAGGTGTGATTGCTGTAAATGTTTTAAATGCAGTGAATGCGGCAACTGCATCTATAGCTTCTATTCAAGAAAAATTAAAGGGACTAGGAGAGGGGTTGTTAGAAAAAGAAGGGGTAGCTATGATTATTATTACAGAAGACGCTACTTGGATGGCATCTGAATTTAATAATTTTATTTGGGCTGCATTTACTAGGACTAATCCTTCCAAAGATATTGAAGGGGTAGATAGCTATATCAACAATAAACATTGGGGATGCAAAGGCCCACTTATTTTTGATGCGACTATTAAAAAGCATCATGCGCCAGCAGTGGTAAAAGATAATGAAGTAGATAAAAAAGTGACCGAGCTATTAAGTGAGTACGGTTATTAGATAAAGTTATTAGACTTATTATTTACACTTCAACCCAAGTATGGTCGGCTAATAATTTAACAGTGGCAACAAAACCTGCAAAGGGCCCAGAACCGCCACCCCATTCACTAGGAGCTACTAAAGAAAGTACATGTGAGCCATCTGTTTTTTCATACACATGATAAATTTGACCTATCTGCGGCTTGAAAGTAATTTTAGCTTCGTAAATCATTAAACTTAATTCCTTGCGCTTTTTAATTTCCTGCGCTTGTCTTGCTAGTAATTCAATTTGTTCTTTAATTTGATTTAACTGCATATTGGTTTGATCCTCCATGGCAGATAAAGCTTTATGTTTTATAACACCTTCTTTAGTAGGACGAATAGCTACACTTCCTGCAGAAGATGCGTAAGGTAGAACGCTTAATTGTTTATGGTATACTTCTATATTTTTAAAAGCTTCTCCATTTTCTTTAAAGCCATACTGTGATACTTTTAAAAAACCATTGGCTAAAATTTCATGCACTACTTTAAGTACTTCTTTATTGTCTTTGTTAAAATGAACGGTTAAACAAGAACCATTATTAATTTCTGCAAGCACTTCATTTCCTAATAAAGGGTTTTCGAAAACCTGTGCCATTCCATTGGGTATAACGCTATACTGGGCATAAAAAGCCTCGTTTTCAATATTCACCCAATTATGACTAAAGCTAAGGGCATGGCCATTTTGAACACTTTCAATTTTGTAGTTTCCAGATTTAGGAACTAATTGATACTCGAATTCGCTTTTTTCCGGGAAAAGCTGCCAGCTTGCTAAAAAATTATACGCTTGAACCATATTTTATATAACAAAAATAAGTAGGAAAGGTTGAATGAATATGGATTGTTTATGCTCAAAAAAGCTAATTAATTTGAACAAAATCGGGCTTGCTAATAATACTAGAATTATACTTATAACGCAGGTTGGTAATTAGGCTAATATTCCAAGGGCTTACTTGCAAATTGGTTCTTGGGAAGTAAAAGGCTCTTAATTCAATGGTGCCAAAAATAAGGTTTTCATTCCTAATTCTCATGCCAGATCCTATAGAGGTATAAATATCTCCCTTGTCAATAGGCTGGCCCACGGTTCTTAGATAAGTAATATTGCCAAAGGCAAAAGGGGAGGTTCGAAACCCATAATACGATCTTGAATTATACCATACCGATTCCCAGTTGGCAGTGATACGGGTACCACCATAAATACGCTCTTTATTTAATTGAGGTATACCATAGCTACTACTAATAAGTAGGGCCTCGTTGAATTTGTTTTTTAGGGTCTGCGTGAAACTTAGATTAATAATGGATCTGTATTTATAACCGCTCTCCAAATAACGAAGTTTATTTATTTGTTCAATACTTGCTATAACTCGAACGTCTTGTAATTGACCATCGGCATAACTGGAACCTGCACTTAATGTACCATGTCTATAATTTTCATTAGAAAGTAATTTGTAGGTCTCTAATTTAATTCCTACATAAGGTAATGAGCTTTGTTCTCTTCTATAATTTCCAGAAGTAATAACCATGGATTTTCCTGTGGGTAAATCCTCGTTTCTTCCAAAGCCATATAAATACTGGGTCCTTATAATTTTTTGTTTAAATAAAGTAAAAGAACCAAGGTAGGCTTCAATGTTTTGATAGTTTTTATCTATTTGTGCTAAATAATCTGTGGGTCTTTGTTTGAATATATTTTCCAAAAAACGAACTTGTACAAAATAATGCACATTATTGGCTGCCAGTGAAATTTGATTACTAAAAAGTTGATAGCCTATCCATGCATCGAAATGTTTTAAGTTATAATTATAAGTACTGTTGAATAAAGAGTCTGACCACTTGCTCGTGAAAACATTTTTATTATTGGCATTATTCCAATCAAATCCCCAGGTCCATTTACTATTGGGTGTGAGTAGGGGACGGTTACCTCTAATATAAATTGTTGATTCGGATAAATCGCCATTGGCTTCATTGGGGGAGAATGACTTTGCGCCCAGGGTAATATCTGTAAAGCTACCTTGTAAATTTCTATTGGTATAATCAAAACCCCATCCTGTATTTATTTCTCTGTTTTTATCAAAATTGTGACTTAAGGTAAATACATTTCCCCCGTCATTTGCATTATTGGTACTTAAGGAAGCAGTATAAGAATTGGCATTTCTAATATTAAAGCTACCTCCAATAGGGAAAATATCTTTTGTAATAATGTAGATATCTACTTCATTAGTGTCCACCGTAGAAATAGAGGCGAGTATGCGGGCATCTTGTATATAGGGTAAATCTCTCAACCACTTTTCATTATAGGCAATGACTAAGGGGTCTACTAATTCTTGCTCCTTAATAAATAAATTTTTACGAATCGTATTTTCGTTGGTTTTATTATGAAGTTTATCTGTAAATTTCGTTAAGGCATCTTTTTTTAAATTACTAGTATTTGTAATACTTGTCCCAAAATGTTTTTGTTCTATTTGAATGCTTCTAATTCTTTTTCCTTCGTACTTCGCTACTTGTTGTACGTATTTATTGAGATTAATAAAAGTAGAATCAATAAAAGGGTTTGGCTTGCCTTTGAATTGATTAATAATTGTTTGTAGTAAACTGCTATCCTTGGATAGGGTAATATTTTTTTCGCTATTTCTTATTTGTGCATTTGATGAAAAATGCAATAAGGCTAGCAGGAATAAGGTAATTACTTTTCGAAAAAAAGAATGCATAGTATTGTTATTTCATTACAATACTTTAACTGCTCTTTTTCTTAAAGACTCAATAGGAATATTTAAATACTTACCAATTTGCTTGCCATCTCTATAGCTAATCACTCTTAAAGAAAGTACATCTTCTGGTAGTAGAAAAGGAGCTGTGTACTTTTCGCTATAGTTATCGGGCATTTGATCGTTAATGGTATAATACATATCTAATCCTTCTACTTCGCCTTCCATAATGCCTATTAATTCACCTTTTGTATTTAATTGAGTAGTTACAATAGGGTCATACATACTTCTAGCATATCTCACATTAGCAGCGTCTAGTTTTTCAAATTGTTGCTCTACTTTTTTAGTAAAACTATTCCAGTTCTTTTTTTCTTTAGGTGACCAGCCGGTTTCAGCTACCGCTAAACCTCTAGGCCAAGTCATGTATTGAGCATACCTCATATCAAATATTTGCTCTGACCATTGATTCGCTTGATTACCTAAAATTAAATTAGGATCAACGCCTTCTGGAATGGGTTCAAAAGAATAAGTGGTTTTCATTCTTAATCCACGGTATACTTTTCCTTCTGCAGTGACTTCGCCTTGGTAAAAATCGATATAGTTATAATCATTGGGAGACATGACTACTTTATGCCCTTGTTTAGCTGCTTCAATACCTCCTTTCACGCCTCTCCAACTCATTACTGTTGCATCACCCGATAAACCACCTTCTAATATTTCATCCCAACCCATCATTTTCTTTCCTTTACTATTAATTATTTTTTGCACGCGGCGCACAAAATAACTTTGCACTTCATTCATATCCTTCAAGCCTTCTTTTTTCATAAGCGCTTGTACATTGGGTGATTTCTCCCAATTGTTTTTTGGATTTTCATCTGCTCCCATATGTATGTATTCAAAAGGAAATAGGGGTACCATCTCGCCAAAAATTTTATCTAAGTATTCATACACTGTTTCATTAGAAGGGTCTAATGAATTATCAATTTTTGAAGCAACATGTCCATTTAATCCTTCCCAATCCATAAACTCATCACCCGCATTTACTTGGAAGGGGTAATTAGGTGTGGTACTTAAAAAAGGATAAGCTGTATTCATGGCCAAGCTATGACCAGGGACATCTACTTCTGGAATGACTTCAATAAACCTTGCTTTCGCATAGGCCACTACTTCTTTAATATCTTCTTGTGTATAAAACCCACCATATGTTTTAGGTTCATCTATGGGAGGCTTTGTAATATTCATCCACTTGCCTTTACGCTCTGCTCTCCATGCACCTACACTTGTTAATCTAGGAAGAGATTTAATTTCAATTCTCCATCCTTGGTCATCGGTTAAATGCCAATGAAAACGGTTGTATTTATAACGCGCCATGTCTTCAATAAAAGTTAATACTTCTGCCTTGCTAAAAAAATGTCTACTTACATCTAGCATCATACCTCTCCATCCGAAACGAGGTTTGTCTATTATAGATACATAAGGCAAAGTCCAATTTGCATTGGCTTGTAAACTATTGGAATAAACTGCTGCTGGTAATAATTGCATTACTGTTTGCCAGCCAAAAAATAAACCTGCATTTGCATTGGCTTTTAATTGAATTCCTTTTTCATTAATATCCAAGGTATAACCCTCTGTGCCTAAATTAGCGTCATTGATAATTTGTAAATCAATACTGGGTTTGTTTTTTGTGAAATAGACTACGCGTCCTGTAGTGGTTCTTAATTTTACAGCCACAATATCGGAAATAGCGGTAGCTGAACTTGGCGCGTTAATAGCAATAGATTTTGGAAGGGTATAAGTACCTGTGCCTTTTGTCATTTGATAAGGCTCTGGGATAATACTTATTGTTTGAGCATTTGCAGTAGGAATTCCTCCAATGATTAAGGAAGTGGTTAGTGCAATGGTTAAAATCTTGATCAGTTTCATACAAAATTATTTTATTGTAATTGATTTAATGTAATGAATACATATGAAAATTGAATATAGCTTGCTTATTCTAGGGGCAAGAGTAATAAGTTTAAAGGTACAAAAAAATGTATAAAAAAGCCGCTCCTGATTACTCGGGAACGGCTAGGGGAATTTTGAACTATTTTAGAAACTAGATAGAACTAGTTACTTAATTTACTTTCAACTATAGATTAGTATCTGTAAGCGTCAGCCTTGAATGGACCTGCTACAGGTATACCTAAATAAGCTGCTTGCTCAGTCGTTAATTCATCTAATTCAGCACCTACTTTCGCTAAATGTAAACGCGCTACTTTTTCATCTAAATGCTTAGGTAACACATACACTTTGTTCTCGTAGTTTTTATGGTTTTTCCATAA
>SHWX01000021.1 GCA_009693615.1 Chitinophagaceae bacterium
CAACAAGTAATAAAAACACACCTCAAAAAAAATGGCAAAACCAATCAAAGCACAAAACAGTGCAAAAGCGGCTTCTAAGAAAAGAGTCGTGAAAATTGATGCATCTGGAGAAGTTCGTATCAGTGCAACATTCAACAATTTAATTATTGCTTTCACTAATAAAGCAGGTCAAGTGATCAGCTGGAGCAGTGCTGGTAAAATGGGATTCAGAGGTTCTAAGAAGAACACTCCCTATGCAGCTCAAATGGCAGCAGCAGATGCAGCAAAAGTAGCATCAGACGCTGGTGTTAAAAGAGTAGAAGTATTTGTAAAAGGTCCAGGTTCTGGTCGTGAAGGAGCTATTCGTTCTATTTCACAATCAGGAATTGAAGTCACTTCTATCCGCGACGTAACTCCAATGCCGCACAATGGATGTCGTCCTCCAAAACAAAGAAGAGTTTAATTATTATATAACCAACAAGGGTGTATCATTCATTTTAGATTTTTACTGATGATACATCGACACTAAAAAATCACAAACAAGAATTATGGCACGTTACACAGGACCCAAAACCAAAATTTGTCGCATTTTCGGCGAACCTATTTTAGGAAACGCAAAATGGTTAGGCAAAAATAGCAACCCTCCCGGTCAGCATGGCGCACAACGCAAGCGCAAGCAATTAGGTGAGTACGCTTTACAATTAAGAGAAAAACAAAAAGCCAAATACACTTATGGTGTATTAGAGCGTCAATTCCGCAAAACATTTGAGGAAGCTGCACGTATCAAAGGTGTTACAGGTGAAAACTTAATTAAATTATTAGAATCTCGTTTAGACAATACCATTTATAGAATGGGATTAGCAGCTAGTCGTCCAGAAGCACGTCAGTTAGTAGCACATAAGCATATCACTGTAAATGGTGATGTAACAAATGTGCCTTCTTATACATGTCGTCCAGGTGATGTGATTGCTTACCGTCCAAAGAGTGCACATAATACATCTATCGTTGCCAAGCAACGTGGTAAGAATACTAAGTTCAGCTGGGTAGATTGGAATGAAACGACCAACACAGGTACTTTTATTACCATGCCAGAGCGAGAAGCGGTTCCTGAAAACATTAAGGAGCAACTAATCGTCGAATTGTATTCTAAATAGTAGTAAGTAAAAAATTTCTTCCCTAAGGAAGATTCAAATAAAAATTAAATTGACATGGCTATATTAAGTTTTCAAAAACCAGACAAAATTGTTTTACAAAAAGCAAATGACTTTGAAGGACAATTCGAATTCCGTCCATTAGAGCCAGGATTTGGTTTAACATTAGGCAACTCATTAAGAAGAGTTTTATTAAGTTCTTTAGAAGGTTTTGCAATTATAGGTATCAAAATTGAAGGAGTAGACCACGAGTTTGCTACTTTAAAAGGTATCACAGAAGACGTTACTGAATTAATCTTAAACTTAAAGCAAGTTCGTTTTAAGCGTAAGGCCGATCAAGAAGTGAGTTCTGAAAAAATTACTTTATCTATTAAAGGTAGCAGCGAATTTAACGCAGGTCATATTGGTGATGCTTCTCAGCAGTTCCAAGTAATGAACCCTGAATTAGTTATTTGCACAATGGACGCTACTTCTAAATTAGAAATAGAATTAACTATTAGCAAAGGACGTGGTTACATTCCTGCTGAAGAGAATAAATTAAAAGAAATGCCATTTGGCTATATCGCTATCGATTCTATTCATACACCTATCAAGAATGTAAAGTATGTAATGGAGAACTACCGTGTAGAGCAAAGAACAGATTACGAGAAATTAATTTTAGATGTTGCTACAGATGGCACTATCCATCCTGAAGATGCAGTGAAGCAAGCTTCTAGAATTTTAATTCAACATTTGATGATCATCACCGATGAGAACATCACTTTTGATAACAAAGAAGACAAGAAAGAAGATGTAGTGGATGAGCAAGTATTACAATTAAGAAAAGTATTGAAAACTCCATTAGAGGATTTAGACCTTTCTGTTCGTGCATTCAATTGCTTGAAAGCTGCTAAAATTAATAGCTTAAGCGAGCTTGTTCAATATGAGCAAGAAGACTTAATGAAATTTAGAAACTTTGGTCAAAAATCTTTATCTGAAATCGAGCAAGTACTAATCGAAAGAGGATTGAGTTTTGGAATGGACCTTGGTAAATTAGGATTAGACAAATTAGATTTACAATAGTCACAACACTAAAAGTAAATCACTATTTATAACGAGCGAAAGCTCAAACCTTACAATTCCTGACACGGTGTAAGGATAAAACTTAAAAGTCATGCGTCACGGAGACAAACAAAACAACCTAGGTAGAAAAAAAGCACATAGAGATGCTTTATTAATGAATTTAGCTTGCCAAGTAATTACGCACAAGCGTATTGTTACTACATTAGCTAAAGCAAAAGCTTTAAGAACTTATGTAGAGCCATTAATTACCAAAACAAAGAAAACAGCTACTAAAGAAGAAATTAGCCATAACCACAGAGTGGTGTTTAGCTATTTGAACGACAAAGCGGCTGTAAAAGAATTATTTACAGTGGTAGCACCTAAAATTGCTGCTCGTCCAGGTGGTTATACGCGTATCATTAAATTAGGTATTCGTCCAGGTGACAATGCTGAAAAAGCAATGATTGAGTTAGTCGATTTCAACGAAGTGTACGGTAATTCAATAGCAACTGCTGGCGAACCTGCTAAGAAAACACGTCGTAGTAAATCAACGGCTACAGCTACTAAAAAAGCACCAGCAAAGGCAAAAGCGGAAGCTCCAGCCGAAGAGGCTACTGAAACTGCAACAGATTCACCTGAAACTGCTGCTGAATAATGAGTTTAACGAATTAACATATAAGGCAAGACTAATCGTCTTGCCTTTTTTTTGCCCTTTTTCGTCATTTCTTTTGATTCAGGCACAATGTTTAAAAGTTATTATGGAAAAGTAAAAAATTGTATCTTTTTTTGCATAACAAATACGATTACCCAAATGAGCGCACAACCAGCAATTTTAGTTCTAGCCGATGGCCATGTATTTCACGGTCAAGCCTTTGGCAAAATTGGCACTACCACCGGTGAAATATGTTTTAATACGGGCATGACAGGATACCAAGAAGTTTTTACCGATCCTAGTTATACCGGACAAATTATTATCATGAACAATGTGCACGTGGGTAACTATGGTGTAAGAAAAACCGATGTAGAAAGTAAGTCGGTAAAAATTCATGGATTAATTGGGCGCAATTTAGAAGAAAAATATAGCCGCTTACTTGCCGATGGTAATTTGAATGAATACTTGGTTGCTAATAATATAGTTTCTATTGAAGGCCTAGACACAAGAGCCTTGGTAATACATGTTAGAAATTCAGGAGCCATGAACTGTATTATCTCTTCAGATAATTTAGACGTAGATTCTTTAAAAGCGCAACTAGCAAAAGTGCCTAGCATGGATGGTTTAGAATTAGCAAGCACGGTGAGTACTAAAGAAATATATGAGTTGGGAGATGCTAGTTCAAAAATAAAAGTATCTGTTTTAGATTTTGGAGTGAAGCAGCATATATTACAATGTTTAGTAGATAGAGGAGCGCATGTTAGAGTGCATCCCGCTAAAACCGATTTTGCTACTTTAAAAGCGTTTAATCCAACAGGTTATTTTTTATCCAATGGTCCTGGAGACCCAGCCCCGATGGACTATGCCATTAAAACTATTAAAGAAGTATTAAAAGAAAAGAAGCCGGTATTTGGTATTTGTTTAGGACATCAATTACTTGCTTTAGCCAATGATATTCCTACTTTTAAAATGCACCATGGTCACCGTGGATTAAACCACCCAGTGAAAAATGTAATTACAGGTTTATGTGAAATAACTACACAGAACCACGGTTTCGGTATCGATCCTGATGCAGTGCGCAAACATCCGAATGTAATTGTTTCACATGTGAATTTAAACGACGATTCTATTGAAGGTATTAAATTAAAAGACCGTCCCGCCTTTAGCGTTCAATACCATCCAGAAGCAACACCTGGTCCGCACGATAGCAGATATTTATTTGATGATTTCGTATCTTTAATGAAGGCTAACTAATATGACATCACAAAATCAAAACCATGCTTAATATTACCATCATCAACGGGCCGAATTTAAATTTATTGGGCAAGCGTGAACCAGGTATGTATGGTAATGAAAGTTTTGATGATTGCTTATTGCAATTAAAAGAAGCTTTTCCTCAAGTCAATTTCACTTATTTTCAATCTAATGTAGAAGGGGAGATTGTGAATGCGATTCAACAATATGGGTTTAACCAAGATGGTATGATCTTAAATCCTGCTGCTTATACCCATACCTCTATTGCCATTGGCGATGCAGTGGCTGCTATTAAAACACCGGTAATTGAAGTGCATATTAGCAATGTACATGCCAGAGAAGATTTCAGAAAAATATCACATGTTTCGGCTAAATCGGTAGGTTCTATCGTTGGCCTAGGTCTAAAAGGCTATGCCTTAGCCACTGAATGGTTTTTAACCAAGGCAGGGGCTATTCAATAAGTTTTCTTACATTTATTGGGTGGTAGTATACTATTGCATATAAAAAAACGCTTTATGCCCCCACGTTCAATTAATTATCAGCAAAAACTTTGGTGGCTTATTGGAATTTCAGTCTTTGCTAAAATTCTACTTTCCTTTTTTCTTGAACTAGGGAATGATGAAGTGTATTATTATACCTATGCGCTTCAGCCCGATTGGAACCATTTTGATCATCCCCCCATGGTAGGTTGGATGATTCGTATTTTCACTTTCAATTTATACTGGTTATCGGATTTAAGTATGCGTATAGGAAGTATTATTTGCGCTGCGCTTACTACCATTGTTATTTTTGAATCGGGTACTTTATTGAAAAATGAAAAGGCAGGTTGGATAGCAGCCTTGTTATATAGTTTATCTATTTACACCAGTATTATAGCAGGCTTATTTGTAATGCCCGATAGTCCTCAACTTTTATTTTTTACCTTAAGTATATATGTGATGTTGAATTGGGTAATGAAGCCGCATTTGTTTACTTTATTCGGTTGGGTTTTATTGGGCTTGTTTATTGGGCTCGCTACGCTAAGTAAAATACATGGACTATACCTATGGGTGGGCTTTGGCTTATACGTTATTTTTAATCAGGTGGAAAACTTAAAAGAAAAAAATGGATACATTGCTATACTAGTTACTGTATTATGTATTACTCCCATTTTATATTGGAATTTTCAAAACGATTTTATTACCTATCGCTTTCACTCTAAAAGAGTCTTGCATACGGGTATTTCTTTTTCCAATTTTATTACACAGCTAGGAGGGGAGTTCTTTTATCAAAACCCCTTAGTTTATATAGCGGTATTGATTGCTTTACTACGTACTCAAAAAGTAAAGTTCCAAGCAAAAAGCCCTAAAGCCATAAATTTATTACTTTGGTTAAGCCTTCCTTTAATATTTATATTCTGGGCTGTCTCTTTATTCAATGCCACACTACCTCATTGGACAGGTCCCGCTTTTATACCTTTATTTTTATTAGCAGGCGTTTACTGGGCCTCGTATTCTCGTAAAGTCATTCCTGTGCTCTTAAAATGGGCCATTGGTTTTATGATAATACTTGTGATAGGTTTTGTGGGTATTGTAAAATTTTATCCTAAGCAATTAGGTGCTGAAAAATTAGAAAATTTAGGAGAGTATAATCCCATTAACGATGTGTCGGGCTGGTCTTATTTCAGTGATGTATTCAAGAATATGGTGGAAAAGGATCAAGTAGAAGGCAGAATGTCTAAGCAAGCCCCCATTGTAGTGCATAAATGGTTTCCAGGAGGGCATTTGTTATTTTATACAACGCCCAAAGTGAATGCAAGGGTTATTGCCATAGGAGCCTTAGAAGATGTTCATAAATTTGCCTGGTTAAATGAAAGTCAAGAAGGAATTAAAATAGGGGAAGATGCTTATTGTATAGTGCCTTCCAATTTACCAGCAAATCCAATTGAATTATACGGAGCTTATTTTACCAGCATTGAAAAGCCCGATACTATACCTTATATTACCAAGGGGGTACTACTCAGAAATTTTTATGTATATAGGTTAAAAGGAGCCAAGCTTATTCCAACACCTATCTTAAGACCCAAAACAGAAGGGATAAGTATTAAAAAGTAAATGAGGCTAGAAAAGATTGTCAAAATCTTTACGATAAGAAATACTCAAACCCTGTCTATTTCTCCTACCTAAATTGCTTCCCGTTATATCTAAGCTATTTCTATTAAATACAATAGCGCGTAACTTGCGGTCTTTAGTTAAGATAAATTCAATATTTAAATCGGGCAACCATTGGAAGGTTCCATTTTGAATGCTAGTAGTATTACGTACATTAAAATCTAAGTCGCCTCCTACATTCACAATAATATTATCATTTAAAAAGCTTCGGCCTAATTTTAAATTCACTCTTTGTCTATCTATCTTATTGGCATTAATGGCTAAACCAGCGCCTGTTGGGTCAATTAAATTAGCGCTATTGTATACCGAAGAGCCAATATCAAACCTTAAATTTTTATCTCCAGTTACCTTGTTTAAAATATTGGTAACAGATTTATTAATTTCCTTGGTCAATAAATTGGAGATAGTATTAATACCAATAGTGGTTGCCGTATAGGCATTGCTATTATTGCTATTACTAAAGCTTACAGGGGCAAAGGAGTTAAATACAATTAAAAAAGAAACCTGTTTCAAAATTTCATTATCATCTCTTTCTAATCTTGATATAAATTGAGAGAACTCATTGTCTGTGCTAATGGGGTTGCCAGGTGGAAAGGCCAGGCTAAACTTAATATCGGGTTGCGATAGTTTATTTCTAAGCCCTGCAATAACATACACACTACCTCGATAAGTTCTTACTGCATTGCTAAAGTTACTACCACCCACTAGTTCATTTAAACTAATTCTCTCAGCGGTATACCTAGCATCAATGTGTAAGTCGGCTTCGTAAGGGTCGCCGGTCCATTCAATAAAATTACCTGCTTCTGGAATTAAGTCAAAAGGTTTTTTGATAAAGGATTGAAAGTTGAAATCGTATTTACCCGACTCTATATTGTATTTACCTCTTATTGTTAAAGGTTCAATATTGCCTGCTCTTATTTTTAATCTTCCATTACCTACGGCTTTAATGACATCCCCCGTAAGCTCATCTAAAATAAGGTCAATCTTTGTTTTATTATTGGCTGTCACTTCAAGGTCGACTACTAAGTTATAGGCAGGTATATCTGCATTGTTTTTAGTGGCTTTCCCATATTTTTTAAAAACAATATAATCCGATTTTCCACTTTCCTTGCTGGTAGAATTGGGTAAGTAAATATGGGCGCTATCATTTACATCAGCACTTATAAACATCTTAATATTTTCTTCAGGCCCTTTAATGGTCATGCTAGCTTTTCCAACAGCCTGCCCATAAAAATTGGCATTGTCTATAGCATTCGTATTTAATAATTCTATTTTAGGGCTAGTCATTTCCATATCATAGTCTAAATGTTTAAAGCCTTGATTCAATATTTTACCTTTGAATACCGCTTTTCTATTTTTACTATCTCTTACTACAACATTTCCAAAGTCTATTCCTTCGTTATTGAAATTAATAATACTGCTATCAATAAAATAGTGCACTTTGGTATAGTCTACTATAAATGAGGCTTTAGCTAAGGTGGCGGAACCTAGCAAATAAGGGTTTTCAATTCTGCCTCCAAAATGAAGTGCGCCGTTGGCTTTTCCGTCTAAATGGGTAAGTACACCACCAATAAATTGCTCTACTAAACTAAATTTACTGTTACGCATATAAAGCATGGCATCTAAGGGGCTAGTATCGTTTTTTATAGTATAGCTTCCTATGGCGGCTAAATTATATTCGGTATTAGGGCAATTCAAGTTAAAAGGAACTTTACCTGTTGAATATTGGTAACCCAATTGTAAATCGGCCAAGCCAATAGAGTCGGCATTAAATCTAAATTGTACTAATTTTAAATTGGCATCTAATTCAAAGTCGCTTAGTATATTTTTAAATTCAATTTTCCCATTGGTAATACCCTCTAGTTTAGGATAGCTGAAAAATACTTTTGTAAAGTCGCCTAAAATAATATTTTTTAATTCAAGTTGTAGTACATTTTTAGAGGTAGTAGAATTTGAAAGTACAAATTCTTGTATGCCTTGTGTAATCTTTAAATTGGATGCATTTACATTATTCTTTCTTAAAACAAGGCTACCTAAATTATTAATCTCCCATTTTTTTTGGTTCAAAATGAAATAAGAGGGTTGCCATTTTATGGAAATACCATCATTGTAAGTTTGTACCATGCCCTTGAGCATTATTTCTTCTAAAGCCGACTTACTTAAAGCAAATACAGAAATGATAGAACGGTCATTGCTACTATGCACACTAATATTGGGCTGTAAAAATTGGGTACTATCGGTTATATTAATAGTGGCTGCTATAATATTTACATGAACAGAATCCTTGGTACCTGTGCCGGTAATTTTACCATTTTTGATTAAATAACTGTCCCAGCTAGCAAAAGGAATGCTAGATACTAGGCTAATATTTTGTTTTGCAGAATTTAAGCTTCCCTCTAGTGATAAATTGTTAAATCCAGTTATTTCTTTTTTAAATAATCTTAAATAAGGTTCAAAATAATTGGTTTTAATTTGAAAAGTAAAATCCTGATTGGTGGGGGTATTCTTGGGTGCATTAATATAAGTAGGAAAGTAGCCTTGCATAAAGTACTGCACGCTAGCCGGTAAGTTTATAATATTAAATTTACCTGTAATGGATGCCTTGATATCTTCGCTAGATAATGTTATTTTCTTAACTCCATTTTGTATGCTAGAAGCCAATGTTAAAGAATCGAAATCTAAGCTGTTGGTTTCTCCTTTTAAATTTCCCTTGTAAAATTTAGCATATCCAATGAAATTATCAATACTATCTCCTTCAAAATTGAGGTCTAGTTTGCCAGCAAGTTGTATATCATTTTTAGAAATATTTAAGGCTTTTAAATTGGCGTTATATAAATCGCTGATGGCAATAATTTTAGGCCTTCTTTGATTAAAATCAAGATTAACCTTACTCGTAAAATTTACATTCTCATCATTAATATTTATGAAACCACTAAAGGCCTTTTTTTGTAAAATACCTTTTGTGCTTATATGTGTATAGGTATATTTATTAACCTCAATAGAGTCGATATTGCCTTCTATATTGGTTTTAATATTATCTAAATTAAAAGAACTGCCCGCAATACTTCCTTTGAAATTTACAAGTCCTATTAAATCGTTGTCTAATAGTTTGCCTATATTGAAACGATTGGTTTCTAGCAAACCTTCATAACTAGGTTCCTTTTTTTCGGGAAATTGTAATCGTATTTCTGTTTTGGCTATACCTAGTTGAGTGCTAATTTGCCCTTTTGTAATAAAGTCATATAAACTACCATTGAATTCACCCTTAAAGTTCATTTCACCTAGGCTATTTACATTTATTCCAGGAGTAGTTCTTAACCTGGGGATCCAATTAGAAATATCGTTGTAATTAGCATCTGCAATTACACTAGTAAATTTAACTTCTGTATTACGCATATCAGGAATGCCTTTCATTGATAAGTTTCCACTAAGTGAAGACTTATTATAGGCCACTTTAAAGTCTTTTGTTTCAAAATTGGCTACAGTTCCTGAAAAACGAAAGCTTGTGTTAACTTTTTGATGAATGTTCTGCAGGGCAGGGGCGAAATAGGCAATATCATCGAAAGCCACATTGGCATTCGTCAAATGCGCCTTCATGGTTACCTTATCAATATAAGAAGGAAAATCATTGGCTAGATCCTTGTATTGCATGGCGTAATAACTACCTATGCTGCTATTATTTGTTTTTAATAAAAATTTATTAAACTCCATTATTTCAGGAGTCATTTTAAACTGTGTACTTAGTTTTTTTATTTCAAAGCCGGACTGTTCTTTTACGCGTAAGCTAACAATGGCCTTAATGGTATCTTCTATAAAACTGGCCTTGCGAATATTGGCATTGATATCCTTCATTCTAATGTGATCGACATCAAAATTTGAAATAGGTTTATTGAACCCATTTTCAATCCACATTTTTCCGTTAATGACCTTTATTTCGTTTGCGAAAATTTGAAGATGACTATTGTTAAAATAGAGTTCCCCTTTTTTTCTTTTAATGGCTTTTGCGATCGTTTTAATGGGGTTCAGCCCATCTTTATTTTGTAAAAGATAATAAGGCTTATTGGCTATGATTTGATCTATGTTAATATTTTTTCCATTAATAGATTTTATATTAACTAGTATATTATTAGAAGAAAAAATAGTTTTATTGCCCATCCACTGGTCATCACTAATAAATTGAAAATTAGAGATGTCTAGTTTTTTAAGATCAAATTGAGCCGCTTTTTGATTACTGTCTGAAGTCTTATTTAATTTATCTAGAATAAATTGATAATTCCATTTCTCAGTTTTTCGATGTAAATACAATTTGGTATTGACTAAGCCAATATATTTTATAATAGGCGTACTATTGGAGAAGTATAAGTCGCTTAATCTTAATTTTAAAGATTCGGTATAAAGTAGTGTATCCTTATTTTCATCTCGAATAAGTATATGTTGAACATCTAATTTGTCGAACAATGAAAAGCGAACTTGACCCAGTTCTACAGGGGCTCCAATGGTTTTGCTAAAAGAGGAGGCAATACGATGTGCTACTGTGTTTTGCACCCAGGGCAATAAGAATAACAGATAGGTAAATAAGCATATACCTACTAGCGCTGCGGTAATAATTCTAAGTAGGGTAAATTTCTTATTTAGCAATGAAGGGGTTTTTGTAAAAATACAAAAATTAATAGCCAGCTACGCTATCATCACCTCTTTTATCTCCTGCTGCCATTCGTTTGCCATCGCTTGAAATAAGAATACCATCCATTCTACCAAATTTGCCTCTTCTGATGGTTTTATAGCCCATATTTTTCAAGCCAGCTTCAATATCTTCTGGGAAATCAGATTCTAAAGCAACAACATCTGGTATCCATTGGTGATGGAATCTTGTGGCATCAATAGCTTGCTTGATGGTCATTTTAAAGTCTATAATATTCACTAAACCTTCATATACTTGGTTGGGGATAGTGGTACCTCCTGGTGTTCCAATGCTTATATATGGCTTGCCTTTAACAGTTACAAGGGTAGGTGTCATTGAGCTTAACATTCTTTTACCTGGTTGAATAGAATTGGCTTCTCCTCCCAAGGCCCCATACATATTAGGTACTCCTGGCTTCACGCTAAAGTCGTCCATTTCATTATTTAATAAAAAGCCTGCACCCGCCACAATGGTTTTATTGCCATAGGTATCATTTAAAGTAGTGGTAATAGCTACCATATTTCCTTCTTTATCAATGACGCTTAAATGCGTGGTTTGCTCACTTTCAGGTGCTTGTCCTGCAACTGTTATTTTACTGCTACCAGCGACTCCTTCTTTATAATCACTCATTCTTGCTTGCGCATAGCTATTACTTACTAAAGTTTTAGTGGGCACTTTCCAATAATCAGGATCACCCATATGTTCTGCACGATCTGCATAGGCTCTTCTTTGTGCTTCCACCATTAAATTTACCGAAGCAAGTGTATTCAATCCCATCTTTTCTACATTGAATGGGGCAATCATTTGCATCATTTGTGCAATTAATATTCCACCACTAGAAGGAGGGGCAAAACTTATTACATGGTGGTCTCTGTAATCAAACTCTATAGGTTTTCTAAATTTAGGTTTGTAGTTTTTTAAATCTTCTAGACTAATATAGCCACCACTATGTTGCATTTCTTTTACAATTAATTCAGCAGTAGTACCTTCATAAAAACCTGCTAATCCTTTTGCTTGAATGCGTTTCAATGTAGCAGCAAGTGCTGGTTGAATAAGTGTATCTCCTGCTTTCCAAACTTCTTTTTGTGTAAATGCACTTGGCGCAGAACTATGCTTTAAAAAATTAGCACGGTCTGCATTTAAACCCTTGGCTTCTCTTTCAGAAATCACATAGCCAAATTCAGCAAACTCAATGGCGGGTTCAATCAATTTTGCAAAAGGCAATTTAGCATAAGCATGTGTACTTATCATGCCTGCAATACTTCCTGGAATGCCAGATGCAGAAGTACCTCTTGTCGATTTTCCATCAATAGGATTTCCTTGTGCATCTAAATACATATCTCTACTTGCGCTTGCAGGCGCTGCTTCACGGTAATCAATACCAATTAATTCTCCATTTACTTTTCTAGCTAACATAAAACCTCCACCACCAATATTGCCTGCCCCTGGAAATACAACAGCTAAACTTAGTTGAGTGGCAATAGCTGCATCAAAAGCATTGCCTCCCTCTTGCATCATGGCTGCACCTACCATACTGGCCAGTGCATGTGCCGAGGTAACGGCCCCATTTTCAAATGATTTTTCTTTCACCACTTCATATTGATAAGGATTAATATGAGGATGCGCTTTTAAAAAGGGTTGGGCCATTAATTTGCCTGTAAAAAGAAGGACAAAAAACAACATTATAAACTTGGCAATAGAGAAGGTTTGCAGCGCTTTTTTCATAGGGTTTCAATTGAACAGGTAATTTACTTAAATATTTAGTATTCAACAAACTAGCGCCTACCATTTGTGTAAAACTATCCATATATAGCCCCTTTTTAAGCCTAAACTTCCTTATTTTTAGGGGGTATAATTTTGCCCCTTATTCTATGAAATTTAAGAATAAAAAAATGAAATTTTTTAAATCATGCGTCAAATAGTTCTGTTCATTTCAATTTGTTTTTTATTCAATACATCTTTGTACGCGCAAAAAAGCAGTGCCGAAATTTATGCCCAGATTAAAAAAATGGGAGTAGTAGGTAGTGTTTTATATGTAGCAGCACATCCAGATGATGAAAATAATAGTTTCCTTCCTTATTTGACCAAAGAAAGAATGTATAGAGCTGCTTATTTAAGTTTAACCAGGGGCGATGGTGGCCAAAACTTAATAGGCAAAGAGCAAGGGGTAGAATTAGGCTTAATTAGAACACAGGAATTATTAGCAGCCCGCGCACAAGATGGAGCAGAACAATATTTTTCTAGAGCCTATGAATTTGGTTATAGTAAATCCTCAGAAGAAGCTTTAACTATTTGGAATCATGAAGAAGTTTTAAGTGACGCCGTTTGGGTAATTAGAAAGTTTCAACCCGATATTATTATTGCCCGTTTCCCTAGAGATGCAAGAGGAGGACACGGTCACCATCCAGCATCGGCCATTATTGCCAATGAGGCATATATTGCAGCTGCCGATAGCACAAAATTTATAGAACAATTTAAGTATGGTGTAAGGCCATGGAAAGCAAAACGCATACTTTGGAATACTTTTAATTTTGGAACCGTTAATACAACTAATAGCAGTCAATTAAATATTGAAGTAGGTAGTTATAATGCCACCATTGGAAAAAGCTATGGTGAAATTGGGGCTGATGCAAGAACCATGCATAAAAGCCAGGGAGAAGGAAGACCAAGAAGAAGAGGATCTAGTTTTGAGTTTTTTGAAACCACCGGTGGCGACATTCCTAAGACAGATATTATGGAAGGGGTGAATACGAATTGGGATAGATTGCAAGCCCCAAGTATTCAAATTGCTATTAACGATATTGTAAAGCAGTATGAAATAGAAAATCCGGCTAAGTCGGTACCTGCTTTAGTGAACTTATATAAATCAATTGCAGGGCTTCCCAATTCACTATGGAGAAATTATAAATTAACTGAACTACAGTCTATTATTAAAGATGCAGCGGGTATTTATATAGAAGCCAGTTCTCAACAGCAAGAAGTTTTTCCAGGAACGAACTTGCAAGTACAATTCTTTTTCAATCAAAGATCAAATGCTAGCGCTGTCTTAGAAAAAATTTCATTACCTGGTAAAGATTCTGTTTTTGGTAAAACGCTTTTGAATAATCAAAACCTTAGTTGGGACTATTCTTTTAAAGTAGCCGATAACCAAGCTATTTCACAGCCTTATTGGTTAGTAGAACCTAAAACAGAAGGTATGTTTGTAGTGAACGACCAAATGCTTATTGGTAAGGCTGAAAACGATCCTGTTTTCACAGCCACTTGTTCGGTATTCATAGAAGGTCAGTCTTTTTCTTTTACTATTCCTATTAATTATAAATATGTCGACCTTACCAAGGGCGAATTATTCCAGCCCATTGTGGTAGTGCCCATGCATGAAACTAAGTACGATAAGGAAGTAGTGTTGATGAATGCGGGAAAACCAGTAAAGCTAGGCTACCAAGAAATTAATCATACAGGCAGTACCGTGCATCAAGAAGTAGAAGTAAAATTAGCTAGTCAAAATTTACCTACTGCCTTAGATCAATTATATAAAAGAACCATTCAGTATGATCATATTCCTACCATCACTTATTTCGCCCCAGCTACTACTAAATTGGTGGAGCTTACTGTTAAAACCAAGGGCTCTAAAGTAGGCTATATCGATGGGGCTGGTGATAAATTACCAGAAGCCCTTATTGAATTAGGCTATCAAGTGACAATATTAAAAGAAACTGATATTGAATTAAATAAACTAAAAACATTTGATGCCATTGTAGTGGGTATTAGAGCCTATAATATGTATGAATTTTTGACCACTCAAAATGAGATACTGAATGCCTATATTGAACAAGGAGGTAATTTAATAGTTCAATATTTAAAAAGTAATCAAGTAGGTATTCGTAAAGTAAAAGTAGGGCCTTATGCTTTTACAGTGAATTCAGGCAAAAGAGTTTCGCAAGAAAATGTAGCTGTTAATTTTGTTTTACCCACACATTCAGTACTTAATTTTCCTAATAAAATAGAAAAGCCCGATTTTGATAACTGGGTACAAGAAAGAAGTACCTATATGGCAGAAAATGTGGACCCTCATTTTGAAGCACCGCTTTCTATGAACGATAAAGGAGAAGCGCCTTCTACCGGAAGTTTATTAATTGCCCCTTATGGGAAAGGGAATATGGTGTATTTAAGTTTAGTTTTATTTAGACAATTACCTGCAGGGAATCCTGGGGCTTATAAATTATTAGCCAACCTTATTTCATTACCCAGGCATTAATTTAATTAATTCAAAATTATGAGACGCAATGTTAGCATACTTACTTTATTAATTATTGGTCTGGGTGTTGGCTACTTAATTAAGAATGTAAAAATTGGATTAATTCTTGGTCTTATCATTGGGCTACTTATTAGTGGTATTGGCACTAAGAGTAAGTAGAAGCTTATTTTTCTAATCCTTTATTTTCTTCTACCGCACCAATCCATTTAAATTTCTTGGCAATAAAATAAGCAATTAAGCCAAGGCTAATGACGGTGAGTCCGCTAAGCATCATTTTAGTACCTGTTGAAAAAAAGATACCACCCCAAATAATAATGGCTAAAAATAATGGCAGAGGGTAGAAGGGCATTTTCCAAGGGAAAAAACCTTTGCCTTTTCTTTTAAATAATAATAAAAGACCAATGGCCTGTCCTATAAATTGAATTAAAATACGCATGGCTAAAATACCGTCAATGACTTCTTTCAGTCTAAATAATAAACTAAATACAAAGGCAATGCCTCCCAATACTAATAAAGAGCGGTGGGGAAAATGTAATCTAGGATGCAGTTCTTTAAAGAACGGGAAGAAGGACCTGTCCTGTGCAGCCGCATAAGGAATTCTGCTATAGCCCAAGGTGGCAGAAAATAAAGAAGCAAAGGCCACCATTAATATTAATATAGTCGCAAAGGCGCCCGCCGTGGGACCATAAAGGGCCTTTATATAATCACTGACTACAAATTTACTAGTAATAATAGTTTGAAAGGGTAGCACACTAGCCACCGATACATTCATCGCTAAATATAAAATAGCAATACCTGTAATTGAGATAAACATACTTCTAGGAATATTCTTACTCGGGTTTTTTATCTCCCCTCCTAAATGACAAACATTATAATAGCCTAAATAACTATAAATAGTTTTTACACTGGCAAATCCTAGGGCTGCTACAAAACCATGTTGCATGGTAAAGCCATCGTTAATATGTTTAATGGGCTCTAAAAAATTGCCATGTGCAATACCTCCAAAAATAATCCAGGCCATGGTGCCAAGTACACCTACCCATAAAAACACAGAAATTTTTCCAATGGATTCAATCTTTCTATACAATAACAAAATAACTAAAATAACCACTAGTCCACTCACTGCTTTTTCTTGAAGAAAACTTAAATGAAAGAAGTAATTGGCATACTGCGAAAAACCAATGGCTGCAGATGCAATGACAAGGGGTGCTTGAATCATGGTTTGCCATACAAATAAAAAGCTCATCAGTGATCCTGCTTTTTCTCCATAGCCTTCTTTTAAAAAATGAAAACTTCCGCCTGCTCTTGGCAGCGCTGCACCCAGTTGACTCCATACCATCGCATCTAAATATGAAAGTAAGGCGCCGGCTACCCAAGCATATAAAAAATAGGGACCTCCCATAATTTGAGCCACCACACTTAATACCACGAAGGGGCCAATGCCCACCATATCAATCATGTTGATGGCCGTTGCATGTAAAAGACTCAATTTGCGTTCTAAAACTGGCTTGATGTTACTCATGTGTTTGCCAAGTTAATAAATAATGGTTTAAAAATTGAATTAAAATGGATCTAAGATTCGAGTCCTAGTATTTAATACTAGTTTCTCTTAGCTTGTTGAAAGGCTACAAATTCCATCATTTCTTGTAAAGAAAAACTACTTAGATTGTGCGCAGTGGTAAGTCCAGCTTTTTGTGCTACTAGTACGCCATATTTGCAATCGGCAAATCCTTCCACGGCATGGGCATCAGGATTAATAGATATAAGTACTTCTTTTTGGACAGCCTCCGCTATATAACGCCAGTCCATATCTAAACGTCTTGGGTGTGCATTTAATTCTATCACTACATTATTATTGGCGCAGGCTTCAATAATGGCTTCGTGATTTACAGGATATCCTTTTCTACTTAAAAGTAGTCGACCTGTAGGATGACCCAATATACTTGTATAGGGGTTATTGATAGCGTTCAGTAAACGCATCATGGCTTTTTCTTCCGTCATTTTTAAATTAGAATGGATAGAGGCAATAACAATGTCAAAGCTTTCAAGTATCTCTTCTGGATAATCCAGGCTGCCATCATTTAAAATATCCGACTCAATACTTTTAAAAATAACAAAGGGGGCTAGCTTTTTATTGAGGGCATCAATTTCTTTATGTTGGCCTGCGATGCGTTCTATTTCTAAACCATTGGCATAGAAAGCCGATTTTGAATGGTCGCTTATTACTAAATATTCATAGCCTGCCTCTTTAGCGGCCTTCGCCATTTGCTCAATGGTATGAATGCCATCGCTCCAAGTACTATGTGAATGTATGATACCCTTAATATCTTCTACCTGAATACTGGGGGCTAACCTTTTTTTATTATTGGATAGAAGGCTGGATAAAATAGCCGGGTCTTCTCTTTGGGCAGATGGTATAAAAGAAATGCCTAATTGCTCGAATATGGCAGCCTCAGAAATAAATTTAAATTTTTTCTGAAAAAGGGGATTTTCGACCCATTTTTTAAGAAAATCGGGGGAAGATGCCAGGGAAAAATCGGTCCAATGGAAATTATCAGGGCTAGTTAAATACCACCTAATTTCAAAATTATCGACGCCTTTACAACTTATAAATTCATCAAATTTTGTAACAGTAAATTCTTTTTCAGTTAACCAATCCATTAATTTATTTTCTGATAGGGTAGTGACTACATCTAAAAAATTGATGGTCTCCATTTGTCTTTTAAAGTGACCTGAAATAATATGCTCATCCTTTGGAAATTGTTCACTTATTATTTTTTGCAAGTTGCTTGCAAGTGATTCCACTTGTTGGTATAAATAACTTCCTTGATGTTGCAAATAATATTCTAAAGACTCTTGAATATTTTGTTGCGTCTTTGCACCAAAACCTTTGTAGTTGATTAATCTGTTTTCTTGACAAGCATATAATAGTTCACCCACTGTTTCAATTTCTAATTCTTTCCAAATAGTAATAATTTTTTTAGGACCTAAGCCTTTAATTTTTAGCATTTCTAAAATACCCATAGGTGTTTTTTCTATATAGGTTTCTAGTATTGTAAGTCGCTTATTTTCAATGAGTTGCAATATTTTTTGTCCTATCGCTTCTCCTATGCCTCTAATGGCAAATAATTCATGCGAAGACATTTCACTAACGGGTTGAGCTAACTTATCTAATGTGTAGGCAGCATTCGTATAGGACTTTATTTTAAATGCATTTTCGCCATGGATGTCCATGAGTTTTCCAAGTAAAGTAAATTGTTCGGCGATCTCGTAATTATGCATGCGTGAATGTATAAAAAATAGTTCAAAAAAAAATCCCCCCCGTAAACGAGGAGGACTTCAAATCTATTTTTGCTGAAAGCAAAAAAGACGATTTAATTATCTTGCGATAATTATTTCTTTTTAGCAGCTTTCTTCTTAGCAGCTTTCTTCTTAGGAGCAGCTTTCTTCTTAGGAGCAGCTTTTCTCTTAGCAGCTTTCTTTCTTGGAGCAGCTTTTTTTGCAGCTTTTTTAGGAGCAGCTTTTTTAGCAGCTTTTTTAGCTTTTGCCATGTTTTTTAGATTTAATGGTTAGTAAATATGTATTAAAAATAGAAAACTTTTCTAATAAATGCAAAATTATTTTATTTAAGCTACTGTTTCTACCGGTAGGATAGACACTGTGGTGCGGTTATTTCTGCCTTTTTTAAACTCCACAATTCCGTTAGAAAGGGCGAATAATGTAAAGTCAGAGCCAACTCCAACGTGTTTACCAGGATGGTATACAGTACCTCTTT
>SHWX01000022.1 GCA_009693615.1 Chitinophagaceae bacterium
ATCTTAGTTACCAACTTGGATTCAGAGTAGAAAATAGAGAGTACACGGTGAACGTATTGAATAAACAAGGGCAAGATTCTTTAGAATCAAAAATTAAATTACCTATCTCTTTATTCCCTAGTGCCTTTATTAGTTATAAATTAAATGATGAAACCGATTTTCAAATTAATTACTCAAAGCGTATCAATGCACCCAACTCATTCCAATTGCAACCATTCGCAGACTATAGCGATCCATTAAATATTTCTGTAGGTAATCCAAAATTGAAACCTCAATTCACACATTCTTTTGAAGTAGCCTATAATAATGTATATAAAAAAGGTTCAAATTTATTGGTAACTGCATATTACAAATACAGTACAGACTTAATCACCAACTACATCTATAAGGACATCAACCCTATTAACAACGATAGTGCTTTCTACAGTTCCTATATCAACGCCAATACCTCCAAAGTATTTGGTTTAGAAATTAGCAATAAAACAGCTATTACTAAATGGTGGGATTTAAATCTAAGTTTTAACTTATTTAAATCAGAAATTAATTCAACCATTATTGGTCAGGATGTCAACAACAACTTGACAAGCTGGTTTAGTAAAATGAATAATAATTTTAAACTTGTTCAAGGCTTGTCTTTACAATTTAGTGGACAATACCAAGCCAAGACAATTCTACCTCCAGGCGGGAACTCCGGTGGTGGTGGTGGCGGCGGTAGAGGCGGCGGAGGATTTGGCGGTGGTGGCGGATTTGGCGGACCACAGTCAACAGCACAAGGATACAATTTGCCGAATTATGAATTTGACTTAGCCATCAGAAAAGATTGGACCTTGAAAGGTGGTAAAACTGCATCATTGACTTTGAGCGCAAGCGACGTATTTAAGACGAGAGTCATCCAGACTTATTCAGAGAGTTTATACTTTACACAAAATGTTACAAGAACAAGAGACCAACAATTCTTTAGATTGAACTTCTCTTATCGATTCGGAAAATTTGATGTGAATTTATTAAAACGTAAGAGCAGTAAATCAGAAGATGGTGGCGGTATGGATCAAATGCCACAATAGTAAAATAGGACAGGATATTTAAAATAGTATGCAATCGTAGCCCAGGAGTGAACCTTAAAAAGTTTATTTCTGGGTTTTTCCTTCTAGCATGGGTACAAAAGAAAAACTATCAAACTTTTCTTGCTTTACAGAGCCATCTCTTTTTTTAGTAAGCCTTAACATTCTTTGCGCCCCATCCGATTCATCTAAAGGAATAACCATTTTTCCACTCACTTTTAATTGAGCCCATAATTTTTCGGGTATTTTGGGTGCTGCTGCAGTAATTAAAATTTTATCAAAGGGTGCTAATAAGGGCAGACCTTCAAATCCATCTCCAAAGAAAAATTGAATGCTGGGATACTGCTGCTTAAATAAATAAGTGGGCGTTTGTTCGAACAACTGCTTTTGTCTTTCAATGGTAAATACCTGGGCGCCCATGGCGGCTAGCACCGTGGTCTGATACATACTACCCGTGCCTATTTCAAGCACTTTCTCCCCCTTCTTAATTTGTAGCAGTTGTGTTTGGTAAGCCACCGTATAAGGCTGTGAAATAGTCTGGTCAGCAGCTATAGGAAAGGCGCGGTCTTCATAGGCAATTTTATCAAAGGCCGAGTCTAAAAAATAATGCCTAGGTATAGCATGAATGGCTTCCAATACTTTTAAATCGGTAATACCTTTCTCCTTTAAAATTTCTACTAATTTTTTGCGAAGTCCTTTATGCAAATAAGTATCTACTAAATCTTCCCATTTTCTCATGCTATCAGTTAATTTAATTGCATTGAAGAAATAATGGCCTTAATTTTATCTTGAAGCATTTGATAAGTGCTATCAAAACTAGCCTTGTCTTTTAATTTTGTATTCACGCTAAAATAAAATTTTATTTTAGGTTCTGTACCACTAGGTCTTGCCGAAATTTTAGTTCCATTGGCTGTTACAAATTGTAAAACATTACTTTTTGGTAATTGAATTTTCCAAGTCTCTCCAGTGCTCAAATTTTTACCTACTTGTAATTCATAATCCAATAAGGTTGTCACCGCTTCTCCATCAATTATAGTAGGAGGTGATTGTCTGTAGTCTTCCATCATCTTTGCAATCTCTGCCTGACCGTTCATTCCTTTTTTGGTAATACTAATTAAGTTTTCATAATAAAAACCGTACTGTATATAAAGCTCAATGAGTTTATTAAACAAGTTGCTGCCTTTCGCTTTTTCATAAGCAGCCATTTCACATAAAATAGCTACTGCACTTACGGCGTCCTTGTCTCTAATTTGATCTCCAATCATTAAACCAAAACTTTCCTCTCCTCCAATAATATAATTTTCCTTGCCTTCTTTTTCTTTGACTAATTCAGCGACCCATTTAAAACCAGTTAATACATTGTAGCAGTTCACCTTATTTTGCTTAGCCACTTCATTAATCATAGCGGTAGTCACAATAGTGGTAATGACCATATCATTGGGCTTTGCAATGCCTTTGGCTTTGCGGGCCTCCATCATATACGCAAAGGCTAGAACGGCTGTTTGATTTCCGTTCATAAGTACCCAGTCGCCCTTATGGTTTTTAACCCCCACACCTACTCTATCTGCATCGGGGTCGGTACCAAGAACAATATCGGCATCCATGGCCTTCGCCTTGGCTAAGCCAATGCTCATAGTTTCACTTTCTTCAGGATTAGGATAATGCACCGTAGGAAAATTACCATCAGGTATGGACTGCTCTTCTACAACATGCACATTGGTAAATCCATAAGCAGCTAAAACCTTCGGCACTAAAGTAATACCCGTGCCATGTATAGGAGTGTAAACAATTTTTAAATCCTGTTGCTGCGCAATTACTTCTGGATACACACTTAAGGTTTGAAGCATTTTTGTATAGGCTTCATCCATAGAAGTTCCAATAAGTTCAATATTGGCAGCGCCGCCCTCCCATTTAACATCATCAATGGATTGTATAGCTTCTACTTCAGTAATTACATTTTTATCATGGGGTGGGACTAATTGTCCACCATCATTCCAATAGGCTTTATACCCATTATATTCTTTGGGATTATGAGAAGCGGTGCAAACAACTCCTGCTTTAGCCCCCAGGGTTCTTATAGCAAAACTTAATTCAGGTGTGGGGCGTAAGGCTTCAAATAAATATACTTTTATACCATTGGCAGCAAATACCTGTGCAGTGGTCTCGGCAAAAAACCTTGCATTATTTCTAGAATCATGACCCACTACCACCGAAATTTTTTCAGTAGGGTAAGTCTTATTTAGGTAGTTCGCAAAACCTTGGGTAGCCATACCAATGGTGTACTTATTTATTCTATTGGTACCTACTCCCATAATACCTCTTAAGCCCCCCGTTCCAAATTCTAGGTTTCTATAAAAACTATCGGCTAATTCATCCCCTGATTTTAACTGCATCGCGGTAATAGCATCCTTAGTGGCCTGGTCATAATTACCAGCTAACCATTGTTCAACTTTTTGGGCTATTGTCAGACTCATTTTTACACTAATTAAAAAGCAATTTTAAGCAATAATTGCAAGTTATCCAATTAAGTAGGCATTTTAGATTTTTGGCTTTCAAAAATGGGTTAAATTTGTACTAATTTTGATAACTTAAATATCCTTATGGCTATTATAGCGCAAATCCTCTTTATTATTCTTACTGCTACGGCACTCTATCTATTTAGTAAGAACTTACTTAAGATTAGAAGAAATATTTTAATAGGAAAGGCAGGTTTTGTGAATGACCAAAAAGCAAGACGCTGGAAAAATGTTTTTTTATTAGCCTTAGGGCAAAAGAAAATGTTTAAAAAACCTATCGTTGCTATTTTGCATATAATTTTATATGTTGGTTTTATCATTATCAATATTGAGCTGCTTGAAATTATGGCAGATGGAATACTAGGTACACACCGTATTTTTGAAAGCTATTTTGAACAATTCGAATTGGCTGCTTTATATAATTTCATTATTAATAGTTTTGAAATTTTGGCAGCCTTGGTATTTGTGGCTTGTATTATTTTTTTAGCAAGAAGAAATATGCTAAAACTAAAAAGGTTCATGAGTAATGACTTAGCAGGCTGGCCCCGTTCCGATGCGAATTATATTTTAATTGCTGAAATTATTTTAATGGGCTTGTTTTTAATGATGAATGCAGCCGATACTGAAACTCATTTTATTATTTCCTCTAGCCTTCAGCCTTTATTGAGTAGCATAAATACAGATACACTTTTTATTATTGAACATACTGCTTGGTGGTTACATATTATAGGTATATATATTTTTATGAACTACCTACCTTATTCAAAACACTTACATATTATTCTAGCTTTCCCTAATACATACTATGCGCCTCTAACACCTAAAGGCATGATGCATAATATGCCTGATGTACAAAATGAAGTATTGTATGCTATGCAGCCTGAACTAGCGCCCACTGACGCTGCTGCTCCTGCTAGCTTTGGCGCGAAGGATGTAATGGACTTAAGTTCAAAAAATTTAATGGACGCTTATAGTTGCACCGAGTGTGGTCGTTGTACAGCGGCATGCCCTGCCAATATAACGGGTAAATTATTAAGCCCTCGTAAAATTATGATGGCTACTAGAGACAGACTAGAAGAAGTGGGTAAGAATATGGATTTGCATAAAAACTTTGTTCCAGATAATAAGTCATTATTGCACGATTATATAACAGTGGAAGAATTAAGGGCATGTACTACTTGTAATGCTTGTGTAGAAGAATGCCCTATAAGCATATCTCCTTTAGATATTATTATGGAACTGCGTAGGTCACTAGTGATGGAAGAAAGTAATGCGCCACAGGAGTGGAATAGTATGTTTAGTAATATTGAAAATAATTTTGCACCTTGGAAATTTGCACCAGACGATAGAGACGCCTGGACAAAACAAGCATAAAAGAATATTTATGAAAGTAAGTACAATGGCAGAGATGATGGCAAGCGGACAAACCCCCGAAATATTGTTTTGGGTAGGTTGTGCAGGTAGCTTTGATTTACGAGCTCAAAAAATAACCAAGGCCTTCGCTACCATACTTGATAAAGCAGGCGTTAACTATGCTATACTAGGCAAGGAAGAGGCTTGCACCGGCGATCCTGCAAGAAGAGCGGGTAATGAATTTATGTTTCAAATGATGGCTTATCAAAACATACAAATTTTGAATGGCTACTCTATTAAAAAAATTGTTACTACTTGTCCGCACTGCTTTAATATTTTAAAAAATGAATACCCTGTGCTAGGAGGTAATTATGAAGTCATTCATCATACCCAATTTTTACAAGAACTAATAGAACAAGGCAAAATTAAAATCACCGATAGTAATGAATGGAAAGGAAAATCCATCACTTACCACGATAGTTGTTATTTAGGCAGGGCCAATGAAATTTACGAAGCCCCTAGAAAGGTCTTGGAAAGTTTGGATATGGAATTAAGAGAAATGAAAAGATGTAAATCCAAAGGCCTATGTTGTGGCGCGGGTGGTGCGCAAATGTTTAAAGAAGAAGAAAAAGGAGATAAAAGAGTAAATATGGAAAGAGCCGACGAAGCCATTGAAACCAAGTCCGACTTTGTAGCAAGCGCCTGCCCTTTTTGCAATACCATGCTAAGCGATGGTATTAAAAACAGAGACGAAGAAGTGAATACTGAAGTATTAGACATTGCCGAAATGATTGCAAAAGCAATGCAATAGGATTAATTGATTTTAAATAAATAAAAAAAATGACTGTTGAATTAAAGACCATACTACCTGAAAATTTTCATCCTTTATCAAAAACTTGGATTTATCAAAGTAATAGAACTTTTACTTTGCCAGAACTATTTCAAGCAGAAGAAATATTAGAAGCATTTACCGATAGCTGGAAAAGCCATGGCGCGCCAGTTAAAGGCTTTGCCACCATTTTGTATGGCCAGTTTATAGTGATTATAGCGGACGAGTCTCAAACCGGCGTGGGTGGATGTAGTACCGATAGCTCGGTGCATATTATAAAGCAAATTGAGGTAATGAACAATGTACAAATGTTCAATCGTGAACTATTGGCATTTTGGGTAAAGGATAAAGTGCAGACTATTCCCCTTGCACAAGTAGATTACGCTTTAGAAAATGGCATTTTAACAAAAGATACTTTATACTTTAATAATTTAGTAGCTAATAAAGCTGCCATGGAAAAAGATTGGCTACAACCTATTTCAGAAAGTTGGTTGGCTAAGAAATACATAAAATAGTATTTCGAAGCTTGAAAAATATAATATACTAAAAAGCCTCCCATTCATTAGGAGGCTTTTTTTATTGGAAATTAATTATGATTACCCGATTGCTTGGCTAATTTACGCTTTTTTAAAAAAACAAAAACTGCTAGCCACTCTAGTCCAATACCTGCGGCAAAAAGTAAAGTTTTTATAAATTCAAGTTTATCTGCAACTTCCAAAAAAACACCAATTAGAACCAAGGCCATGCCTAATAAAAATATAGTCAATGGGCTTAAACTGTTAAGTGAGAATTTCATAAAATATAGATTTTTAAATTATTGAATAAGGCCACTACATTTTCCTACTGCAAAAGCTGCATAACTTATTGCACATGGATTAAAGGTACATGCAAAATCGCAAAGCCAATCGTTTGAACAAGTATTTTTAGCTTCTTGATAATAGGCATTAAATTGAGCTTTCGTACATTTCCATACTGCATTTGATTTTATATTCTTTTTATTTACCAAGACAAAAGAATTTCGACTATTTTCTATGGAAGCCATAGGGTCAGAAATTATTTTTTGATTATCAAAGTAATCATTTGCAAATTCTCTTCCATTAGGCTCCTTGAAAATAACTCGTCCTTTATTATTTCCCTTAAAGCCAATTTTTTCTCTAATAACAGATAAATCTGTTTTTGTTACTAAATCAACAACATAAAATAAATCTTTAGAAGTAGAGTCGGTACCATCAAATACAATATGTAAACCACTTAGAGAACTAAACCCCTTAAATTTAATTTTGTAGAAAATTGCATTTTTAAAATTGATTTTACTTTCTATTAATTCACTAGATGCTAATAATTCTTTGACTTGATTATCTTGAATGCTAACTATTGTAGTAGTTTCTACTTCTGGCAAGAGCTTATTCAAGCTTTTAACTTGAAGGTTAGCCTCCGGAGTTATAGGGATTGTGGGCTCTTTTGACAAGCTTCTAATAAAAATAAGAAAGCTAAGACAATTGGAATGAACACTCTGTTGATTTGATTTTTTTTTCATAATTTATAATTTAAAATTTAAGAACTAAAAATATAAAATTGAAAAACTCAAAATCAGCGTATTTATACGCATAAAAAAAGCCCCCTGAAATTCAGAGGGCTCTTAGAATATTTTCTATAATTCTATTTGCTAACTGCTTTAAGCGCTTTCACTAAATCATCCCCTCTTAAGTCTCTACCAATAATGACGCCATTAGGATCAATTAAGAAACTTGCAGGAATACTTTGAATACCAAACTGCACTGCTACTTCATTATTCCAGTATTTTAAATCACTTACATGTGCCCATGCAAGTCCATCTTTTTTAATAGCCTCTATCCATCTTGGCTTATCTTGGTCTAAAGACACACCTAATACGGTGAAATTTTTATTTTTAAATGCGTTGTACGTTTTTACCACATTCGGGTTTTCTGCACGACAAGGGCCACACCAGCTAGCCCAAAAATCAACTAATACATATTTGCCTCTTAAAGAAGATAACTTTATAGGTTTACCATTCACATCATTTTGTGTGAACTCTGGAAGTACTGTACCTATTTTACCTACGCCCGAAGTTTGTAAAGTTTTCTCAATCACGTCTGCAAAAGTCCCTTTTTTAGCATCCCCTTCTAAAGCAGCATAATAGTCAGTTAAGGTTTCCTTTACAGCGGGAAATATATTCGCCATTTGAAACAAGAAAAAAGTAGTCACCGGAGACTGATTATTTAATTTACTTGCGCTCACATACTCAGCTATAATTGCTTGTGATTGTAATTCAGCTTGTTTACCAATAGAGTCTTTCTTAGTAGCCTCTTTTTCTGCCTGCGCTGCACCTAAACTTCCAAAATAACTAGACATCAAGGGATCCAATTTCTTCATATAAGATTGATAAACATCTTGACTTGGAGAACCTTGGTATACTATTTCTTTAGGTGCATTTACATCTCCATCCATAGTAAGCTTATCATTTCCAACAAATAAAGGGATCTGCGTTTTAGTACCTTTAAAGGAGACAACATAAACACCTGTGCCTACTAACGTTGTTTTTAGTTCAAACTTACCTTCTACTACGGTTGCTGTAGCTACTTCTTTATTGGCCATACCATCTAATAAGGTAACTACAGTTTGGTCTGGTACATTTTTCAGGCTTCCTTTAATTTCTAAAGACTGTGCCATTAAATTCATGCTGCAAAATGCAAGCATAGAAAGCACTACTAATTTCTTCGTCATTGTATTCATATTAATCTATTGAAAATTAATTTGTTCAGTTAAGATTTCAAAGATAAGCATTAAAATTTAGGGCTTATGCCTTTGGGCTAAAACTTTCACCACATCGGCTAATTGATAACCTTTTGACTGTAAAAGAATTAAGTAGTGAAACAATAAATCGGCCGACTCATCCAAGAATAACTGTTCATTATTGTCCTTGGCCTCAATGACTAATTCCACTGCCTCTTCCCCTACTTTCTGTGCTATTTTATTAATTCCCTTAGCAAATAAGCTAGCTACATAAGAACTTGAAGGATCTGCATTTTTTCTATCAGCAATAATTTGCTCTAACTTATTTAAAAAAGCGATACTCGTATTATTTTCCTCTCCCCAGCAAGTGTCCGTACCCATATGACAAACAGGACCTTCTGGACTTGCTTGAATTAATAAACTATCCTGATCGCAATCTTCCTTCATACTTATATAATTCAAGAAATTACCACTCTCTTCTCCCTTGGTCCATAATCTATTTTTAGAACGGCTATAAAAAGTGACTTTATTTCCAGAAATAGTAGCATCTACTGCTGCCTGATTCATAAAGCCCAACATTAAAACTGTTTTTGTTGCTGCATCTTGCACTATGGCTGGTACTAGACCGTCTGCGTATTTTGTAAAATTGATATTCATAGTTAATAGTATAATTAGTTATTTATTACTTTCTTATTAGTTATTAGTTATTATTATATTTATTCTTTTATTCTTCGTTCTTAATTTTAGTCTTTTCTAGTTTTTATTTTAAAACTTACTATTTTATTCTTTACTAGTTTATTAAATTCTTACCGCAATCCCTTTATTATTTAAATAATTTTTTAAATGAGGGATGGCTACTTCTTTATAATGAAATATGCTGGCGGCCAATGCAGCATCGGCCTTGCCATTCGTAAATACATCATAAAAATGAGCTTCAGTACCTCCGCCACCCGATGCAATAATAGGCACAGGCAGGTTTGAAGATAAAGCCGCTGTAATATCCAATGCAAAACCTTGTTTGGTGCCATCGTGATTCATAGAAGTTAATAAAATTTCTCCTACACCTAAATCCACTGCTTGTCTTGCCCAATCCATTGTTAGTGTATTGGTTTTTTCTCTGCCACCCTTTAAATAAACATACCAGTTACCATCGGCTTCTAGTTTTGTATCAATGGCAAGAACCACGCACTGGCTTCCAAAATTTTTGGCAAAACGATTGATGATAGCAGGGTTTTGAAAAGCTGCTGTATTAATAGAAATTTTATCAGCTCCATTTTGTAATAGAATGCTCACATCTTCTTCTGTTTGAATACCTCCACCTACCGTGAAAGGAATATTAATTTTATGTGCAATTTTATTCACTAGCTCACTTAATGTTTTTCTTTTTTCAACAGTAGCGGTTATGTCAAGAAAAACTAATTCGTCAGCACCCTCGCTTGCATAGAAAGCAGCTAGTTCTATGGGATCTCCTGCATCTCTTAACTGCTCAAAGTTTACGCCCTTCACCGTTCGGCCGTCTTTGATATCTAAACAAGGTATAATGCGTTTGGTTAACATGAATGGTATTCGTTAAAAAAAGAAATGAGTTAATTAAAATTTACTAATTCCGAAATGGTAATTTTATTTTCATAAATAGCCTTACCCACAATAGCAGCGCTACATCCTATCTCCTCTAGTTCTATTAAATCATCTAAAGAACTTACACCCCCACTTGCAATTAGATGCAAAGCTGGAAATTGTTCTATAATTTTTTGATATAGCTCAATGGAAGGGCCTTGTAGTTTACCGTCTTTTTTAATATCGGTACAAAAAATTTGTTTCACCCCTTTATCTATATAAGATTTCATAAAATCAAATACAGAAATTTCAGTTTTCTCTAACCAACCACCAATGGCTATCTTTTCTTCAAAGACATCGGCGCCTAACATAAAAACCTTGGCCCCGAACCTAGCTATCCACTCTTGAAATAATAACTCATTTTTCACCGCCAAACTTCCAATAGTTGCATAAGTGGCTCCTGTATCCAAAACTGTCTTTAAAGTGGCTTCTGTTTTAATGCCCCCTCCAAAATCTATTTTAAGTTCTGTATTATTGGCAATCTTTTCTAAAACCTTCCAATTCACTACCTGTCCGGCTTTGGCACCGTCTAAGTCGACTAAATGTAAACGCATTAATCCAATACCTTCAAAAGCCTTGGCTACTTCTAAGGGGTCTTCGTTGTAAATTTTCTTTTGCGCGTAATCTCCTTCCGTTAAACGAACACATTTGCCTTCAATAATATCTATAGCCGGTATAATTTGCATCTAATTTGTATTAATTTATAAGGATAAAAAGTTTTGTATGATTTGTTCGCCTGCCTTCGCCGATTTCTCTGGATGAAATTGCACTCCATAAAAATTATCTTTCTGTAAGGCACTGCTATAGTCTTGAATATAATTAGTGGTGGCAATAGTATGTTGGCCTTTGGCTGCATAGTAACCATGCACAAAATAAGCGAAACTATTTTCTGCAATGCCTTTAAATAAGGGAGTCTTCAATGCAGCAATTGTATTCCAACCTATTTGAGGTATTTTAATACTAGGTTCTATTGTTTCAAATTGTTTTACTTGCTCTTCAAAAATACCCAAGCAAGCAGTATCATTTTCAGTAGAATGCTTACACATTAATTGCATTCCCAAACAAATACCTAAAACCGGTTGCTTTAAATTTTTTATAAGTTCGTCTAAATTTCTTTCTCTTAGGTATTGCATAGCCGTGCTCGCTTCCCCAACGCCAGGAAAAATAACTTTATCCGCTGTTTGAATTTCTTGAATTGAATCAGTGACCATGGCAGATACCCCTATTCTCTCTAGTGCATAAAGCACTGACTGAATATTACCTGCATTGTATTTAATGATTACTGTTTTCATTTTTTAATTAAGCGCCTAAAACATTATTTAAAAATTCACTGGTAGTAGTTTCAATATCACCGCCTTTAGTTAACTGCTGAATATAGGCAGATCCTATGATGGCACCTCGGGTATGCATAGTAGCTGCATCAAAGGTAGCCTTGTCCTTAATGCCAAAACCCACTAGTATGGGGTTTTTTAAATGCATTGCTTGTAATTTTTGTAAATACTGGGCTACTACATTAAAATCCTTGTCTTTTCCGGTGGTAGCTGAAGAACTTACTGCATATAAAAACCCATTACTTAAGCTATCTAATTTTTTTACTCTTTGATCAGGCGTTTCTGGAGTCACTAAGAAAATAAAATCTAAATTATTTTCTGTAATTATTTTTCCATAAGAATCTTCAAACTCAAATAAAGGCAGGTCGGGTAAAATAAGTCCATCAATACCTACTTCTTTTGCTTTTTTGCAAAATGCTTCAAAACCATATTGTAAAATAGGATTCATATAGCCCATTAATATCACTGGAATAGTAATGCTTTTTCGCATATCCTTAATTTGTTCAAATAAAACAGCAATATTCATTCCATTAGCCAAGGCTTTCATACTGCTTACTTGAATTACTTCACCATCGGCTAAAGGGTCACTATAAGGCATGCCTAATTCAATAATGTCTGCGCCGTTTTTTTGTAAACTTGCCATTACTTTCATAGTACTATCTAATGAAGGATACCCCGCAGTGCAATACACATTTAAAATGCGCTTCGATTTTTCTTTAAATACCAACTCTAACTTAGACATATAATTTATTTTACGCTTTATAAATGTTCCATATAAGTGGCTAAGTCTTTATCGCCTCTTCCGCTTAAACAAACTACTACCACATCAGACGCCTTTAAATTCATTTTAGGTAGCACAGAAAAAGCATGTGCCGTTTCTAGTGCAGGAATAATACCTTCAATTTTTGAAAGGTGAAAGGCAGACTCCAGTGCTTCTTCATCCGTAGCACTTAAAAATATACCTCTTTTACTTTCATATAAAAAAGCATGTAAGGGGCCAATACCCGGGTAATCCAAACCAGCAGAGATACTATGTGGCTCGACTACTTGACCATCACTAGTTTGCATGACTATACTTTTTGATCCATGTAAAATACCTGGACTACCTAACTGCGTAGTAGCAGCACTTAAACCTGAATGAACACCATGTCCAGCAGCTTCCACCGCTACAATTTGAACTGTAGGTTCATTTAAAAAATGATAAAAAGCACCTGCTGCATTACTACCCCCGCCCACACAAGCCACCACATGGGTAGGAAGTTCAGAACCTGTTTTTTCTTTCAATTGTTTTCTTATTTCTTCACTAATCACACTTTGAAAACGCGCCACCATATCCGGATAAGGATGAGGGCCCACCACACTGCCAATAATATAATGTGTTTCATTAGGCTCGTTAATCCAAGCTCTAATGGCTTCATTAGTGGCATCCTTTAAAGTTTTACTTCCACTTTTTGCAGGAATAACGGTTGCTCCTAACATTTTCATACGAGCCACATTAGGTGCCTGTCTTTCAATATCTTTTTCTCCCATATATATGACACATTCCATTCCTTTCAATGCACAAACGGTTGCAGTAGCCACACCATGTTGACCAGCACCAGTTTCAGCAATAATTTTTTTCTTACCTAATCTTTGTGCTAATATGATTTGACCTACGGTATTATTAATTTTGTGCGCTCCTGTATGACAGAGGTCTTCTCTTTTTAAATAAATAGTAGCACCTATTTCTTTGCTTAATCGTTCAGCTAAAAAAAGAGGCGTAGGCCTTCCTACATAGTCTTTTAAAAGATATTGGAACTCAGCTTGAAAAATGGGGTCATACATAATTTGCAAGTACTGTGTTTTCAAAGTTTCTACATTACTATATAACATTTCTGGAATATAGGCTCCCCCGTAGTCACCGTAGTAACCTTCCGCTGTAGGGTTTTGATAATTGTCGTTTACATTAAATAAAGGCATCTATAAAAGTTTTAATTAATTCAATATTTTTAATTCCTGGGCTTGTTTCAAATTTACTATTCATATCTAAGGCCACTAAGTCCTTGCCTGCCGTGGCTGCTTTCAATACTTGTATTCCTTGTACATCATTCATTCCAATACCCCCACTTAAAAAAAATGGTTTATTGAAACGCGTTTTTTTAATGATTTCCCAATTAAAATGCTGACCCGTTCCACCATACAAGGCGCTATCGGTATCAAATAAATAATAACTAGCTACATTTTCAAAAGCAGCAAAATTGGGTAGGTCCTTAGAGACTCTAAATACTTTAATCACAGGAAAGGCATCTTGAATACTTGCACAATAAGAAGCGTCCTCCTCTCCATGCAGTTGAATCATATCAAGACCTGCTTTGCGAGCAGTATCTAATACATTTTCAATGGTCTCATTCACAAAAACTCCTACTTTTTTAGCAGTAACTGGTTTAAAGGCTGCAATATCTTCCAAACTTAAATTTGACAATGCATATCTCTTTGAACTTGGATAAAAAATAAATCCAATATAATGAACGCCTTGGCTCGTAATAGCTTCAGCCTGTTCAATATTCGTTATACCACAAACTTTAAATTGCATCTTAGTTTGTTTTTATTGCTTTTATAAATAATTCAAATGCCAATGCCGGATTTTCCTCTTTCATAAAATACTCTCCCATTAAAAAACCATCAAAGCCTTGTTTTTTCAGTAACTGATAAGCCTCTACACTATAAATACCACTTTCAGCAATACTTAATTTCCCTTTAGGCAGTTTATTTTTTAATTCTAATGAATGATTAATATTCACTTCAAAAGACTTTAAACTTCTATTATTAATACCTACTAAATCTACTTCATCACAGATATGCTCTAATTCCGTTTCGTCGTGTAATTCTAATAATACTTCCATACCTAATGCTTTTGCCTTGATAGCCAATAATTTTGTAGTGGCGGGTGTTAAGCAAGAAGTAATTAATAAAATAACTGATGCACCATAAGCCTTTGCTTCTATAATTTGAAACTCATCTATAATAAATTCTTTTCTTAATACGGGTATCTCATTTTGAATAGCAATAGATAAATCCTCTAAGCTACCGCCAAAAAATTCAGTATCGGTTAATACAGAAATACCCGCTGCACCGTATGCATGGTAGGCTGCTGTTACTTCTTTTACAGAAGCTTTATCATTTATAATGCCTTTAGAAGGAGACATTCTTTTAAATTCTGCAATAATACCTGTACTATCTTGCTTTAATAAATTCGCTTTCAAAGAAAGGGCTTGTTTGGAAAATAAAGGCATCGCTTCTAATTGCGAAATGCTAATTTCATTTTTACGCGCAGCTACTTCCTTCAATTTATGAGCAACGATGGTAGCTAATATATTTGTACTTATGATTTTACTACTCATTGTAAACTAATTAATTTTTCTAAACATTTATAAGCAGCACCCGATTCTAAACTTGTAACCGCTGCTTGAAAAGCTAATTCATAGGTTTCATACTTGCCAGTTACAAATAAAGCCATGGCCGCATTCGATAATACCACCGCATTTTGAGACCAGCTTCCCTTGCCTTCGATAATTTTTTTAAATATAGCCGCTGCCTCTTCCACGGTCTTCCCTCCATGTAATTCTTCACTAAATACTTTTTTCTTACCCAACTGATAAGGTGTCATTATATATTCACCTTTATTGGTGATAACCTTTGTATCGGTGGTTAAAGCAATTTCATCATAGCCATCTAAACTATGTATCAGGGTAAAATCTTTACCAATAGATTGTAGTACATAATTATATATTCTAGCCATCTCTAAATTATACACACCAATTAACTGATACTTTGGTTGAGCAGGATTCACAATAGGACCTAGCATATTAAAAAAAGTACGCACCCCTATATTTCTTCGAATGGGACCTACCGTTTTTAAAGCAGGATGAAATAAAGGCGCATGTAAAAAACAAATTCCCGCCTCTTTTACTTCTTTAGCCAAGGCCGCTTCTTCATTTTTAAATACATAGCCCAATTGCTCCATCACATTAGACGCACCACTTACACTAGAAGCTCCATAGTTGCCATGTTTCACTACTGTCTGTCCTGCACCTGCAACAATAAAACAAGCTAGTGTAGATATATTAAATGTGTCTTTACCATCACCGCCTGTTCCTACTATATCAATAGCATCGTCTACCCCTAAATTCACTTTCACCGCCAAAGAAAGTAAGGCATCTCTAAAACCCATCAATTCCTCAATGGTAATACTGCGCATTAAATAAACCGTGACAAAGGAAGTAATTTCATGTTCATTGTACTTACCCTGAGATATTTCCACTAGTACATCCCTAGCCTGCTCTCTAGTCAAGGTCTTATGTTCAAATAAATATTGTAATAATTTTTTCATACTTATTTTTTTAACCAATTCTTTATAATAGTCGCACCCATGGGTGTTAACACACTTTCTGGATGGTATTGCACCCCTTTCACATCATATTTTTTATGCTCTAAAGACATAATAAAACCTTGGTCGTCTTTAGAAGTAATGGTTAAATCGGCTGGAAAATTATTTTCATCTACCACCCAACTATGATAACGCCCTACATTAAATGTAGTAGGCATTCCTTCAAACAAACTTGATGCCGTTGTAATATGCACAGGCGTTGCTACACCATGATACACTTTGCTTAAATTAGTAAGCTTTGCTCCAAAATTTTCTCCAATAGCTTGTTGACCCAAACACACGCCAAAAATAGATTTAGTAGCTGCATATTCTTTTAGAAGCGGCAACAACAAACCCGACTCCAATGGTAAACCCGGACCAGGCGATAATAAAATTTTATCAAAGGCCTTTATATCCTCTAATGCAATCTCATTATTTCTATGTACTTCCAAAGAAGCCATAGGTGCTATTTCCCTAATCAACTGTACTAGGTTGTAGGTAAAGGAATCGTAATTATCAAAAACCAATATTTTCATTTTCACTTATTTCTATATTCAAAAATTAGCCATGTATTTTTTCTGCTAATACAATGGCCATCTTTAAAGCGTTCAATTTATTATTCACTTCCTGTAATTCATTTTCTGGCACACTGGCCGCCACCACGCCTGCACCTGCCTGATAAGTAAGTGTATTATGCTTACTTAAAAATGTACGAATCATAATGGCTTGGTTGCAAGAACCATCAAAACCTAGAAAACCAATACATCCTCCATAATACGACCTCTTAGTTGGCTCAATAGCATCAATTAATTGCATGGCTTTAAACTTAGGAGCGCCACTTAAGGTACCAGCAGGAAAAGTTTTAGATACTAATTGTAAAGGGTTGGCATTTTTTGCTACTATCCCTTCTACTTCACTTACTAAATGAATTACATGACTATAATAATGTACTTGACGGTATTGTTTCACTTTTACTTCAGTACAAACACGGCTTAAATCATTTCTGGCTAAGTCTACTAGCATTACATGCTCTGCATTTTCTTTAGGATCGTCTAATAATTGTTGGGTCATGGCTGCATCCTTGGTCTCATCCCCTGTTCTTTTAAAAGTACCTGCGATAGGATGCACAATGGCCTTACCATTTTTAATAATAATTTGCGCTTCCGGTGAAGAACCCATTAATTTATAATCACCGTAATCAAAGAAGAATAAATAAGGAGAGGGGTTAATATTTCTTAATGTGCGGTATACATTAAACTCATCTCCTTGAAAGCTTTGTTGGAACCTTCTACTTAATACAATTTGAAATACATCTCCACGCATACAATGCTGAATGCCTTTTTTCACTGCTTCACGGTACTGCTCGTCAGTTAAATTAGAACTCTCTTCTCCTTTCATAGAAAAAGGATACTGAGGAAGGTCCTTACTTTTAATATAAGATACTAATGCATTATAATCGGAAGCAATACCTGCTATTTTATTTTCACAAATAAATATTTCGTCTTTAAAATGATTAAAGGCAATTACATATTGATATAAACGATAACGCATTAAAGGAATAATAGGGTCTCCTTGCTTAAATTCAATAGTATCAAAAAAGGGAATAGCATCATAAGCAGTATAACCATATAAGCCTTGCGCAAAAGCAGCTTCTTTCATTCCATCTCCTTTCATTTCATATTGTTGCATATAAGACCAGATACGATCAGGTGCATCGTGAACATTTTTTATAATTTCTTTCTCCGGCTCTTGGTTAGGATATTTATATTCAATTTCATTTAACGATGAAATCTCAATGCCGCCAATAGCATTCACCCCAATAAAAGAATAACTATTTTCAGCAGCATGAGAATCGGTGCTTTCTAATAAAATAGTATCCCTATACCTATCTCTTAAACGTAGATAAATACCTACGGGTGTAAATGTGTCTGCCAACATTTTAGTGACAGTGGTCTCAATCATCAATTTTTGCATATTCCTGCGGTCATTCGTTAAAAAAATAAACCCCAACATTGCTGTTAGGGTTCATGTATAATTTGACAATATAGTTATGTCACTACAATACCCTATCGGATTTTGTATGCCACCACCATATATTGTTTGTTTGTTTCATTCTGTTGCAAAGCTATGACAATGTCTAATTTCTACCAAAAAAACCTATAAAACCCCCTTGGTGCTGGGTAATTGGTTGCTATGGGGGTCGCGGCGAACAGCCATTTTAATGGCTTTGGCAAAGGCTTTAAAGATGGCTTCAATTTTATGGTGCTCATTCTCGCCTTGACAGCTAATATTCAAATTGCATTTAGCAGCGTCGCTGAAAGATTTAAAGAAGTGGAAGAACATTTCTGTGGGCATTTCCCCTACTTTCTCTCTGCTAAATTGAGCATCCCAAACGATCCAATTACGCCCTCCAAAATCTATTAATACTTT